>JALWDJ010000033.1:2021-40932 GCA_027014605.1 Campylobacteraceae bacterium | reverse complement strand
GTCTAAAAAAGTTCTCTCTACCTTTAAATCTCTCTATAATCTCTTGATGTGTTATCTTATAGAGTATTCCATGTAATGAAATAAGCTCCTCTATCTCTAAGGACTCCTCATTAGTTATTTTTTTATTCTCTACTAGCTCTTTAAGTATAGGTTTAGCTAATATAGCAGAAATCTCCTCATGTCCAAAAAATTGAATATGGTTATTTTTGGGATTTATCTTTCTTGATTGTGGCTTACCAATATCATGAAGTAGTGCAGATATTTGTACTATTTTGTCATATCCTTTTAACTCTACTACTTTACAAACCATCATAATATGAGACCAACAGTCACCCTCCACATGATAAGGATTTGTTTCACTATTATTAAAATTATGGTGACAATTTAAAAGTTCTTCTTTATATTCTAGGTAGGTGGTTGAAAACCAATCAATAAACTCTGTCAAACTATGCTCCTATATTTTTTTAGAAGTATAGCAATTTTAAAAGACAGAATTTGTCTAATAGGAGAAATTATTTATTTTAAGATTTTTATATCCACTATCATGAGTTAAGCAAACAACAACTGCTTATTGTTTGTAGCTACAAACTGATAACAGTTATCTGCTTTCTGTCTTAATCCCCTATCGTATCTCTACAGTCGGGTCATTTGAAAATATAACAATAGGGACAGTATATAATTTCTAGGTTTCAATCCCCTATCGCAAAGCAGTCGGGTCAAATTACACTAAGAACCTTAAAAACTTTGGGTAATAATATATTTCGTTTCAATCCCCTATCGTATAAATACAGTCGGGTCATAGCCTATTTTATGGGAAATATCAAAAATATCTCATGCGTTAAAACCTCGTAACAGTGCTATTTTATAGAGCGTTGAGAAAAAGTTTGTAAACTAATGCCAAATAATATATCAACTTGGCTTATTTAATTTCTTAAAATGGAATACTCTAAGATTTTAAAATCTTTGGTAGAGTAATGCCTCTCTGTTTTTGATATTTACCTTTTCTATCTCCATAGGTTACCTCACACTGCTCATCACCTTGAAAAAATAGAACCTGTGCTATCCCCTCATTTGCATATATCTTAGCAGGTAGTGGAGTTGTATTTGAAATCTCTATTGTAATATGCCCCTCAAACTCTGGCTCAAATGGAGTCACATTTACAATAATGCCACATCTTGCATAGGTGGAGTTGTGAACTACAATATCATTTGCTATAAAGTTATGATAGTTTGGAACTTCCAAATCAAAAACCTCATCTTCCCCTATATACTCTATACTTTTTATAGTATCCCAAATAGGTGAGTCTGATTGTAGTAGAGAGTTTAAATTTTTATCTTCTGTATTCTCTACAATCAATCTAGCATCTTTTAATGAGAGAGATTTTTTTGAATTTGTTTCTATTCTTAGACTATTAAAACTAACTCCTCTTCTACTCATAGCCTCTTTTGCTATAGACCAAGCTTCATTGGGTAGTGTATCAAAGTTGCTCTTTTTTCTTTTTGGAATTTGAGATATTATCTCCTCTAATCTTTTCTGTTTTATAGAGTTTGGATAGAAACCTATCTCTCTATAGAATTTATGGATTAAATCTTTATCTGTAATCTGTAAAGTGTAGGCAGTTGTTCCTATATGTGTAATCTTCTCTCTAATTAAAGCAAATATTCCAAATCTAAGTAGTAGATGGTGTATATCATCAATTAATCTCTTGGAGTTTGAGTAGTACTCCAAAAAAAAACCTTTACCATCTTTTGATTTATAGATAGAGCCATCACCTGAATAGAGTGTTTGTAGAAATAGAATAACACTCTCTTTTTTTGCTCTAAAAATAGATTGTGGAACAAATTTCTTTTCCGATTTTACATTAAGCTTATACTCTTTTAACCATAGAGTGGCTCTATTTCTACTCATAGTACCACCTCTTTTTTTTCTATTAACAATTCTATAACCATAAGGTTCTTTTTTTGTTACTTCACAACCTAACCCCTCTTTTACACTCTTTATAAGTAACTCTGCTAAAACTTCATCTTCTGTTGTAAAGGTAGGACTGTGACCTTCTGTATCACACTGCCCCTCTGAAATCATCAATCCTAAAAGTGATGCTTCCCAAGCTGGTAAATCCTCTTTACCAAAAAAAGGTATAGCTCTTGCAACTGCAATTCTATCTCCCTCTTTTAAATCTTTTAACTCTCTCCACCCATCAACCTGCAAAAAGGGGTGATTTGAGGTCGCTTTTATCTCCAATCCTGCTTTAGTCTTAAGCCTATATACCTTTTTAATTCCATTTGGTATAAAATTTAATATTTTAGCTCTTGTTGTCTGAAAATTATCAAAGACGATAGTAGATTTTACACTATTAAACTCTCTAATCGGAAGATATGAGCCATCATCTCCATTTAAAACTCTACTATCACCTGTTAAACATTTTCCCAAACATATTGCTAATGTATCTTTTGGTATCTTAAAATACTCAACTGTTCTAGCTAAAGCAAATGAGTTTGGAGGAACTATACAGACATCACCTTTAAAATCAACTACATTATTATTATTAAAATCTTTTGGGTCAACTACCTCTGCATTGATATTTGTAAAAATTTTAAATTCATCACTTACACGAATATCATACCCATATGAGCTAAGTCCATAAGAGACAACTCCCTCTCCTACTAAGTCTTCACAAAAAGGGGTTATCATACCCTCTTTAAGAGATTTCTCTCTTATCCAGCTATCTGATTTAAGTCCCATAGATTATATAGTTCCCTGCTCATACATAGCTCTCATTCTCTCTCTCTCTTTTTCTCTCTTTAACTTTTCTGCCTCTTTAGCTCTAAATTCAGATATAGAGAATTTTAACCACATTAAGATTGGAGAAGCAACAAAGATAGATGAGTATGTTCCAACTACAACTCCTACTAAGAGTGTAAAACTAAACCCTTTAAGTAGCTCTCCACCAAATAGATATAGAGTCAGTACAACAAAAAATGTAGTTAATGAAGTTAGAGTAGTTCTTGATAGAGTTCTTGTTACAGACTCATCAATAACATCTGATAGATTGGTTGTTTTGATTGTTCTAATTCCCTCTCTAATTCTATCAAATACAATTACAGTATCATTTAGAGAATAACCTAAAATTGTTAGAATTGCTGCTAATATAGGTAGATTTACATCTATCTGAAATAGAGCTAATGCTCCCAAACTGATGGTTACATCATGAACAAGTGCTAAAACTGAAGCTAATGCAAATCTCCACTCAAATCTAAATGATATATAGGCTAAGATACCAAGTATAGAAAGAACCATTGCCATAAGCCCTTGTGTTCTAAGTTCATTACCAACAGCAGGTCCTACCATATCAACACCTCTTATCTCATACTCACCTGTATCTTTTAATAGAGTGTTCATCTGGTCACTAATATCAACATTAACATCTTTTGAGGTTGTTTTAGTCTTAATTGCAATATCACTATTTGAACCAAAATATGTAACATTTGCATTTTTGTAGGATTTGTGTTGATGAAGAATATCTCTAATTTTTTGAATAGGTGCATTACCTTTATATTTTACCTGAATTACAGTTCCACCTGCAAAATCAATACCATAATTTAACCCCTTAAAGAAAAGGAGTCCTAGAGATATAATAACTAAACTTAAAGATAGTATAGCAAATTTTTTAGCATTTGCCATAAATCCTATTATTGGTTGATTATATTTAAATACTTCCACTATTTTGCCCCTTTTATACCAAACCAGAAGTCTAGTCTATTTTTATCAATTTTTGGTAATATCCACTGATATATACCATGAGTTCCAAGGATTGCTGTAAGCATAGAGGCTAATATACCAATACTAATTGTAAGTGAGAAGCCCTTAATTGGACCTGTTCCATAGGCAAATAGAACGACTGCTGCTATAAGTGTTGTAACATTTGCATCCCAAATAGCTGTAAAGGCATTATTATATCCTTGCTCTATAGATTTTGTTATTGAGTTTCCAGCATGTAGAAGTTCTCTAATTCTCTCATTAATAATAACATTGGCATCGACTGCCATACCAACAGTTAAAACAATACCTGCCATACCAGGAAGTGTCAAAGTAGCTTCAAATAGAGACATAATAGCCAATATTAAAAATAGGTTTGCAATAAGTGCAATATCTGCAATAACTCCTGCCATACCATAATAGATAAACATAAATACCACAACAGATAAAAATCCAATAATAAGAGCTATCATACTAGCTCTAATACTATCAGCTCCAAGACTAGGTCCCACACTTCTCTTCTCTTCAACTTGAACAGGAGCTAATAATGCACCAGAACGAAGAGCAATTGCTATATCATGTGCCTCTTGTGGTGTAAAGTTTCCAGATATCTGTCCTGAACCTCCACCAATTCTCTCTCTAATAACAGGTGCTGAATAGACTTTATTATCTAGAACAATGGCCATTCTTTTTCCTACATTTTTGCCTGAAAAGTCTCCAAATATTTTAGCCCCCTGTCCATTTAGTTTAAAGTTAATTAGAGGTTGATTATTTTGTCTATCATAACCAACTTTTGCATCAACTAACATAGAACCATCTAATATTGGAATTGAGTGAAGAAGATATCTTTTTTTAGGGTTAGATACATCTGCTAATATAATATCTCCATACTGTTTAGCTTCAGCTTCACTCATAGTATCAACTCTAGCATCTCTATCTTCATCTACTGCCATCATCTGAAGATGTGCAGCTTTTGCAATAAGTTCTCTAATTCTCTGCTCATCTGCTTGTGTCTTAACTCCAGGAACTTCAACCAATATCTTATCAATGCCCTGTTTTGCTACTGTAGGCTCAGCTAGTCCAAACATATTTAGACGATTTCTAATTGTATCAACTGCCTGTTTAATAGCATTCTTTTTAGTCTCTTCTATTAATTTTTTATTTAGAGTTAGAGTAAACTTAAGCCCCTCTTGTTTAATATTAATATCTTTAAAATCGTCTTTTAATATTTTAGTCAATTTTTTTAAATCATCTTTATCTAATAGTTCAAACTTTACACTTTTATTTTCTATCTTTAAATCATCAAAGATAATATCTTCATCGTCTAGTTTATATTTAATTGTAGTACCAATAGATTTAACTTTAGATTCAACTGCAACTTGACTCTTTACAGAGAGGAGCATATGTAATCCACCTTGTAAATCAAGTCCTAGTGTAATCTTTTTACCTTCACTACTCTGTGTAAGTGATGGGATAGAGAATATTATCCCAAATAGAAAGGCAAAGAGAAAAATAACAACTCTATAGTTTAATTTGTTCATTATAACTAATCTACCTTTTTTGTTACAAAAGCTTTATCTAGTTTTACAATAGTTTTATCATTGAGTTTAATTTTAATAAAATCCTCTTCAACCTTAGCTATCTCAGCATAAAGTCCACCTGTTGTTAATATTTTATCACCTTTTTTAAGTGATGCTAACATCTCTGCATGTTCTTTTTGCTGTTTCTGTTGAGGTCTGATAATTAAAAAGTAGAAAATACCAAACAATATAATAAGTGGTGCAAATTGTGCTAATTGTGCCATAAGGAAAATCCTTTAAGTTTATTTAAAATTGGTAGGAATTTTACCATTAAGAATATAATAGAAGGCTTTTGAGTAACCTATATAAAATGTAAAAAATATATAGGTCTGTAAGAAAATGTGAAAATTATAAGCAGTTTTATGACTTGCTTAGGTCACAAAAATTTTATAGAGAAAATGGTACTGTTAAGTAAGCTTGAACTGTATTTCCATCAAAATCTTTATCATCTGCTGTTGTATTAATAAATGCAAATGATGTATCAATACCTTTAATCTTAGTATCTGCTGTAATTGTTAGTTCGTCCATATCATCATTTAATGCTCCACTATCAACTGTCGTATATTGTGCACCAAATTTTATAGAACCTAAATCATAAGATGCTCCACCTGCAACAGTGGTTGCATCTGGTCTTGTTACATATCCAAAATTCCACCACGCTTCAGTATATGCTTTAGAACCTCCAAATCCACCAAAGTTAGTAAAATCAACCTTACCTTTATCGTCTGCTTGTGAGAATGCTACATAGGCACTAAAATTATCTTTATCAAATCCAATTTTTCCTGCCATAAATTGTGCATCTTTATCATCATTTGCAAATTGAGCTCCAACGCTAACTCCATCAACTACATTAGCATCTGCTTGTACCCAAGTTTTTTTAGTATTTAGAAGACCATTACCCTCATAGTACCAAGCTTGAAGAGTTGTTTGTGGGATAAGTTTAGTCACCAATCCTGCTGTATATATACCATCACCTAAATCTGTCATTCCCCCTTGAAGATTTGTAAAATTAGATATAGCATTACCATTAGCTCTAGTTACTGCTGAAGCTATGATTTGAGTCTTTGGAATATCTGCATTAATAAATGTAAATGCATCAAAAGTATTCTCTACAATATTCCATGTCTCTGTAAATGCTAGAGGTGTATCTAGTTTTTGTCTTCCTATTATAGCTGTAGTTTTATCAAATTTTGCAGTAAGATTTGCAACATCAAGCCATGCAGTATCTTCTACACCTGTTTTTCCAGCTCCTGCCCATACACTACTTACTAAAGTATTTTCTAATCCAAGTGTAGAGATACCTGTTATTCCTGCATTTAAAGATAGATTATCATTAATTTTTTTACTATAATCTATACTTATAGAAGCATCTCCATAAGAAGCCCCCTTATCAAATATATCATGCTCTCTAATATCATCTGTGCCGTAAAATACTTTTACATCACCAGATATAGTACTATCTGCTGAGTATGCACTACTTATTGCTAATAGTGTGATTAGACTTAATTTTGAAAACTTCATATTTATTCCTTTGACTTTGAATTATTTTATAGGTTATTATACATAAAAAGATTTGCATTATTTAGTAGCATAGTGTTTAAAATTTGGACAATTATTATCATGAGTAAAAAAGTAATGTTAAAATATAAGTTTTAGCTATATTTTCTAAATTGATTATTTTTTATACACTATTCTTTTGTGTATCTTGTTATACTACTATAAAAATTTTAAGGAGATAAGATTTATGAGAAATAAATTTTTAGCACTATTGACCATGCTATCATTACCTATATTTGCTATGGCAGAAGATAAACTGAGTAGTGGAGATACTGCATGGATGATTGTAGCTACTGCTTTTGTTATGTTAATGACACCAGCAGGTTTAGCACTATTTTATGGTGGTATGACACGAAGTAAAAATGTTTTAAATACAATGGGTATGAGTTTAATAGCGTTTGCTATTGGTACTCTTATATGGGTTATTGCTGGTTATAGTATAGCTTTTGGAGATGGTGATTTTATTGGAACAGGGAAAATTCTCTTATCAGGAATTACAGATAAGAGTCTAAGTGGAACTATTCCAGAGCTTCTGTTTGTTGCATTTCAAGGAACATTTGCAGCTATTGCTGTAGCTATTGCAAGTGGTTCAATGATTGAGAGAGTTAAATTTTCAACATTTACAATCTTCTCTGCTCTTTGGATTTTAGTGGTGTATGCACCAATTACACACTGGGCATGGGGTGGAGGTACAACTCTAAATTTCGGTGAGATGGATTTTGCTGGTGGTACTGTTGTTCATATTAATGCTGGTATTGCAGGATTTGTTGTAGCTATGATACTTGGTAATAGAAAAGGGTATGGTACAATTGCCATGAAACCATTCTCTCCTGTACTTGCTGTTTTAGGTTCTTCTCTATTATGGTTTGGTTGGTTTGGATTTAATGCAGGTAGTGAAGTTGCGGCTGATGGTGTTGCTGGTAATGCATTTTTAGTTACAAATGTAGCTGCTGCTTTAGGTGTTATTGGTTGGTTAATTGCTGAATATATAGTCTATAAGACTCCAACACTAATTGGTGGTGCATCTGGTGCTGTTGCTGGTCTTGTTGCTATTACTCCTGCTTCTGGTAGTACTGATGTAATTGGTGCTATTATTATTGGTCTCGTTGGCGGTATGCTAGGATTTGTTGGTGTATCTAAACTTAAAAAAATATTTAAAGTTGATGATAGCTTAGATGCTTTTTGGGTACACGGTTTAGTTGGTATTTGGGGGTCTATTGCAACAGCACTATTTATTGCTCCATATTTAAAAGCAGATAATTATGCATTAGGTACTCAGATGTTAGCGCAATTTAAAGCTATAGGATTAACCGTTGTATATAGCTCTATTATGACAGCTATAATATTCTTTATATCATCAGCATTAACAGGTGGTGGAAGAGTTGATGAAGAGACTGAATTTAAAGGTCTTGATGAGGCAACTCATGGAGAGAAAGCAATGAACCTATAGGAGGTTTTTTGCTAATTTTAAATAAAGGATAGATAATGAAAAAAATTGAAGCGATAATAAAACCATTTAAATTAGAAGATGTAAAAGAGGCATTAGTTGAGGCTGGAATTGAGGGTATGACAATATCTGAAGTAAAGGGTTATGGACGACAACAGGGACACTCTGAGCTGTATAGAGGTGCAGAGTATGTTGTTGAGTTTATTCCTAAAGTAAAAATTGAGATTGTAGTAAGCTCACAAGAATATGCTGATATTGCTGTTGAAGCAATTAAAAGTTCTGCTCATACAGGAAAGATTGGTGATGGAAAAATATTTGTAAGTGATATATCTCATGTTGTTAGGGTTCGTACAGGTGAGATTGATGAGGATGCTCTATAGGCTTAATTTTTTGAGTGGCATAAATGCCACTCTATATCTATATTTCATATAATTTTAAAAGTGCTTCTATTTTTGCATCTCTACCTAACCATCTCTTATAAAGAACACTCATATCTTCACTAGCTCCTCTACTTAATATAAAATTATAATATTCATCAGCTTTTTCTTGATTAAATTTTCCATTACTATCTAAACACTCAAAAAAAGCATCTGCACTTAATACTTCTGCCCACTTATAACTATAGTATCCAGCAGAATATCCACCAGAAAATATATGTCCAAATCCATTCTGAAACTTGTTATATTTTGGAACTTTTATTAGTGATGTCTCCTCTCTAATAGTATCTAGTAAAGCTTGAACCTCATCTCCTTGATATAGTTTTTGATGAAGTTTAATATCAAATAGAGAAAATTCTATCTGTCTAAGAAGTCCTAGTGCTGATTGAAAATTTTTAGCTCCCTTTATTTTATCTAAAAGCTCACTACTCATAGGTTCATCTCTCTTATAGTGAAATGCAAATTTTTTGAGTATCTCTTTCTCATAAGCAAAATTTTCTAAGAATTGTGATGGAAACTCTACAACATCCAAAGCTATACCATTAACTCCTGATATAGAGTACTCACTACATTTTGAGAATAGATGGTGTATTCCATGTCCCATCTCATGAAATAGTGTAACTACATCATCATGTCTTAATAGACTTGGGGTATCTTTTGTTGAAGCTGGAAAATTTGCTACAATAAATACAACAGGTAACTCTATTTCTCCTTGGCTATTTATAAAGTGAGTCTGCCAATTGTGCATCCATGCCCCACCCCTCTTTGTCTCTCTAGTCTCTAAATCAAAATAGACTCTTCCAGACAATATATTATCTCTATATATATCAAAAACCTTTACACTATTATCCCATATATAAGTATCTGCTTCTCTAAATTCAACTCTAAATAGATTAGATACTACTCCTAATAGTCCATTTAAGACTCTATTTCGCTCAAAATAGGGTTTTGTCATATTCTCATCAAAATGAAATTTAACTCTCTTTAACTTTTCACTATAGTATGCAATATCAAAAGGTTGAATAGACTCTATTCCATCAACTCTAAAGGCAAACTCTTTTAGCTCCTCTAGCTCTTTTATAGCTTGTGGTTTTGCTAGTTTTAATAATTTTTCTAAAAAATTTATAACAGCTTTAGCCGATGGAGCATCTTTTGTCTCTAATGAAAGCTCTGTATAATTATTAAATCCTAAGAGTTTTGCCTCTCTATCTCTTAATAGAAGTATCTTATCTATTATTTCACTATTTTTAGGAGCTCTAGTTGAGTATGCTTTATAGAGCATCTCTCTATACTCTCTATTTACTCCATATGTCATATAGGCTAGATAACTAGGAAGTTGAAGAGTAAATCTATATATCTCTTTGCCATCAATAACTCTTTTTGCTAAAGCTAAATCACTATCAGGAATACCCTTAATATCATTGCTATCTTCTATTATTAACTCATAAGAGTTATTTGCATCAAGCAGATTTTGAAAAAAACTATTTGATAACTCACTAAGCTCTAAATTTATCTCCTCTAACTCCTTTTTCTTCTCCATAGATAACTTTGTACCAGAGAGTATAAAATCTCTAATACTATTTTTAATGACTCTGCTCTCCTCTAAGTTATTTGATTTTAAACTCTTTATTTTATGAAATAGTTTCTCATTTTGAGATATTTTACTATGAAATTTTGATATTTGTGGAAGAGACTTCTCATAAGCCTCTTTTGTTTTATCTGAATTATTTACACTATTTAGATGTGAAAGAGGTGTAAAAAATATCTCAAGTTCACTCTCTAAATCTTGGAGAGGTTTTAAAACATCTCGATAACTGCTGTTACTACTATTTACAATATTATCAATAGCCTCTAACTGTCTCTCTAAAAGAGTCTCTAACTCTTTTGGAAACTTCTCTAAATTCTCTAATCTAAACTCTCTAAAGCTCATCTATAATCCTAAATATTAAATTTTTTTGGGATTATAGCTATTTCTCCTTAGCATATTTTGCAAACTCTTTTCTTGTTCTATCCCACTTACCATCTATAAATATAGTTGGAGTTCCTGTAACTTGAAGTCTTCTTCTCATTGCCATATCAAATCTAAGAGCCTCTGTTATCTCTGGTGCTTCAATCTGTGCTTTAGTAAGTTGTACACCAGTTTTTAACTTAATTGCATGAAAAATCTTATTAATATCTGTCTCTGTTGGTTCAACAAAAAGTCTATATAGTTTTAACATGTTATTAATATCTCCTTTTTGTTGAAAAATAAGCATAGCTCTTGATACTATCTCTGCTGCTGGGTGGATATTGGTTAATGGTAAATGATAATAGTATAGTCCATATATTTTTGGATTTTTTTCTACAACATTTACAATATCTATAACTTTTCTTTTACAAAATGGACAAAATGGGTCAGAGAAAAATATAATTTTATGTGGTGCATCCTTACTCCCAAGTAAAAGATGTTTATCATCATAAGCACTTTGTGGTACTTTTGGTTTTAATATTTTTGAATAGTTTATGACTTTACCATTATCTTTCTTCATAAGTTTTAAAGTTATTCTATCTCCCTTTACAAATACCGTTTGAGGAACTATTGCCTCTTGAGTAGTATCTCCTAGTTTAACTTTAACTCTCATAGACAAAAAATATACGCTCCACCCCTTAGCATTATCGATAGGATAGCTTGATATTATATCAACATGCATAACTTCTGCATTCATTTTTTTTTCAACATATTTTTTCATATAATCCTTGATACTACCATCACTCATTGCATTTAATTGTATAAATGATGTAATAAGAAGGAATATTAATATTTTTATTTTCATAATTATAACTTCCCTTATTTAAAAATGTTTACTAGAGTTATTTTATCATGAATTATCTTTATAAAATCTATAATTCATTATATTTTTACTAGTATTATATGTAATTTATTTAATATAAGGTAAAATTAACTAATGAAAATAGAAACTAAAATAGAGAGATTTACTACTCCATTATATCTTGAGAGTGGACGAATTTTAGAGCCATATCAGATAGCTTATGAGACTTATGGAGAGTTAAATAGCGATGCTTCAAATGTAATCTTAATATGTCATGCACTTAGTGGTTCTGCCCATGCTGCAGGAATATATGAGGGTGATAGAAAAGCAGGTTGGTGGAATGGACTCATTGGTGATGGTAAAGCGATAGACACAACTAAATATTTTGTAATCTCTACAAATGTTATTGGTTCATGTTTTGGAAGTACAGGACCTATGAGTAGTAATTATCCTAGTGATAAGCCATATAGACTGAAATTTCCTGTAATAACTATTAAAGATATGATAAAAGCTCAAAAACAGCTACTTAGTAATTTGGGAATATATCATTTAAAAGCTATTATTGGTGGCTCTATGGGTGGTATGCAGGCACTTCAATTTGGAGTTGACTATCCAAATTTCTCCGATAAAATCATAGCACTAGCTACAACCTATGCAACACAACCATGGGCAATAGCTTTTAATAAGGTGGCCATGGAGGCTATTAGAAGAGACCCTAGATTTAAAAATGGAAATTATGAAAAAGATGATTTTAAAAAAGATGGTTTAGATGGACTTGCTATTGGAAGAGTTGCAGGGCACATTTCATATCTATCACCTAACTCAATGAGTAGAAAATTTGGAAGAAACTATGTTAATAATGATGGACTATTTGAGTTATTTGGACGATATGAAGTTGAGAGATATATGGAGTATAATACTAATAATTTCTCAAAGTTATTTGACCCAATGAGTTATCTATATATAATAAAGGCTATAAATACATTTAATTTAAGTAGGGGATATGACTCACTATATGAAGCGATTTTAAGAATTAAAGCAGAGACTACACTTATTTCTTTTAAAAGTGACTATCTATTTTTTCCTGAAGAGATGAGACATATATATAAGATGATGAGAAGAAACTCTCAAGAGGTAGAGTATCATGAGATAGATAGTGATTATGGACATGATGCCTTTTTAGTTGAGATAGATAAGTTTAGCTATATTATAAAAAAGGTATTGAATGAGTAGTAGCCTTACAGTCTCAGCACTACAACTCCCAACACTAGGTATGCAGGCTACAAAATTAGATTTTTATCTAAGAACTGCCCATAATAGAGGTGTAGAACTTATTTTATTTGGAGAATATGTTTTAAATCACTTCTTCAAAGAGTTAAGCTCTATGCCAAAAAAGATGGTAAAAGAGCAGACTCAAAAACACCTTGAGTCTCTAAAAAAGAGTGCTATTCAATATAATATAGTATTTATTGTTCCTATTATATTAATAGATGGAGATAAATATATAAAATCTATTGCAAAAATAACTCCAAAATCTATTAGCTATTATGAACAACAGATACTTATTCCTTATGAACATTGGAATGAAAAAGAGTTCTTTTCAAATAAGATAGAACCTCTAAAATCACCTATGATATTTAAACTTAATGGATTTAAAATTATGATTATGGGAGGATTTGAAGTCCATTTTGATAAATTTTGGCAGATAGCTATGGATAAAAAGATTGATTTAGTTTTATTACCTACAGCATCTACATTTGGTTCACATAATAGATGGAGAGAGATAATAAAAACTAAAGCTTTTTTACATAGTTGCTATATTTTAAGAGCAAATAGATTAGGAGAATTTGTTGAAAATGGTATAAAATGGAAATTTTATGGAGATAGCATGTTAGTTGAGCCAAGTGGCGAGATTTATATGATGTTAGAAGATAGAGAGTCTATGCTTATTGAGACAATTAATAGAGAAAAGGTTAAAGAACATAGAAGATTATGGGGATTTGACAAAGAGATTAGAGTAAGAAAAAAGTTATTATAAATATAAAATAAATTTATATTATTATATTTTATATTTAAAAAAACAGTTATTTTAAATAAAGTATAACTTTTTTCATTAGCTTTTAATTTAGCTTAATCATTAACATGTTACAATCTATTAAAAATATAAAGGGAATAGGCAATTATGAATAATGACTTAATGAAAATCGTTGAAGAGACTAAAAAACTAAAAACAATGGTACTAGAAGATGACCCAGAGACAAATGATTTAATGTGTAAAACACTTAGAAATTTCTTTGCTGAAGTTTATTCTGCATTAGATGGTGAGAGTGCGTTAGAGTTATATGAGAAATATCAACCTGATATAATCTTTGTAGATATAATTTTACCTGGTAAGAGTGGTTTAGAGATTGCAAAAGAGATTAGAGAGATTAATGCAAAACAGATGATTGTTGTTGTATCTGCAAGTGATGATATGGGCAATATTTCGGAAGCTGTAAAAATTGGTGTAAATAACTTTATTAGAAAACCAATTAATACAGATAAGATGATTGATGTTTTAAAAGATATTGTTTCTGATATTAAAAAACAGAAAAAAAATAGAACAAAAATTTTCTCAATCACACTTCCACTTGATTTATATGAGCAAGTTGATACAGATGCAAAAAGTGAGAGTATCTCTAAAAATGCTATGATTATTAGAGCATTAAAACACTTCTATAATCTTTAAAATTAATAAAGGGGGGACTCCCCTTTAATCATCTAATCTTAATGTAACAGATTTTTTATGTGCTGTTAATCCTTCCATATCTGCTATCATTGCACACTCTCTTCCAATATCATTTATACCCCGTTGACTCATAGCAATAATAGATGATTTTTTTAAAAAGTTATCTACACTAAGAGGTGAATAGAATTTTGCTGTTCCACCTGTAGGTAGAGTATGATTAGGTCCTGCTATATAGTCACCAATTGGCTCTGGTGTATATTGTCCTAAAAATATTGCTCCTGCATGTTTTATCTTTGGGAGTAGCTCCATAGGATTTTTAGTAACTACCTCTAGGTGTTCAGGTGCTATTTGGTTCATAAGAGATATAGCTCTATCCATATTATCAGTTACAATAATAGCACCTCTATTCTCAATAGATGCTCTTGCTATTGTCTCTCTTGATAGAGTAGATAAAAACTCTTCTACCTTTATAGATACCTCTTTAGCTAAGCTCTCATCTGTTGTAATTAAGATAGAACTTGCCATCTCATCATGCTCTGCTTGAGATAGTAAATCTATAGCTATATAATCAGCTCTACTAGAGCTATCTGCTAATATCCCAATCTCACTAGGTCCTGCTATCATATCGATATTTACTTCTCCATAGACCAACTTTTTAGCAGTAGCTACAAATATATTCCCCGGACCTGTAATAACATCAACTTTTGAGATACTCTCTGTTCCATAAGCCATAGCACCAATAGCAGAAGCTCCACCAACTTTAAAGACTTTTTTAACTCCACATAGATAACAAGCTGAGAGAAGTAGCTCATTTAACTCATTATCAGGAGCTGGAGTACAGACAATAATATCTTTAACACCTGCAACAGAGGCAGGAATTGCATTCATAAGTAGAGAGCTAGGATAAGATGCCTTTCCACCGGGGATATATAGTCCTGCTCTATCAACTGCTGTTACCTTCTGTCCCAATATATTTCCATTATCTTCAAAATCAATCCAAGATTTAGGCATAAGCTTTTGGTGATAACTCTCTATCCTATCATAAGCTAAATGAAGTGCATCTCTTAAAGAGCTATCTAAACTATTATATGCTCTCTCCATTGACTCAACAGATACCATTAAATCACTACTACTTTTAGGAGTCCATCTATCAAATCTACCTATATGAGCCTTTAATGCACTATCCCCACTCTCTTTAATCTCATCTAATAGATTTTTAACAGTGATACTCACCTCATCAATATCCATAGCACCTCTTTTTAAAAGCTCACTAAATTGAGTATCAAACTCTCTATCGTTGGTATTAAATATCTTCAATCTCTATCTCCTAATTATAATTTTGTAATTTTAGCTAAATTTTCTATTATATCAGTCGGAAGCATAGAGTAGTCTGCTCCACTATATAGATTTGAAGCAGTTGTTAAAGCTAGTGATGCAGAGATTGCAGAGTCTAATCCACTCCAACCCTGTGCTAGAAGTGAACCTATAACTCCACTAAGCACATCTCCACTCCCACCTTTACTAAGATTAGAACTACCATAAGGGTTTACAAATAGTCTATTATCTTGACCAATAATCATATTAGCCCCCTTTAGTAGTAGAGTTACATTTGGAAATAGAGAGCAGAACTCTCGAACTTTATTAAAACGGTTAGCCTGTAAAATAGATATATTAATTGGTTCATCTATAGTCATATTCCATAAGCTTACAAACTCTCTTGGGTGTGGAGTTAAAACTATCTCTCTATCTCTATTCTCCAAAAACTCTAAAACTCTCTCTGAACTAAATATATCTGCATCAAGAACTATTGGTAAATCACTATCTATTATATCATCAACTATCTCTTCTTCAAAATCATATCCAAATCCCATTCCAAAAGCTACTGCAGTAGTTTTTTTAGGGAGAGTTAAACCATTCATAAGATATATAGGCAGTTCTGTATTAAATAAATCTCCAACAACTGTAACAAGCCCAGCTCCAAATCTTAAAGCAGAAGAGGCAGACATTACCCCTGCCCCCTCTTTCTCTCCTACAACTACAGCTAAATGTCCAAAAGTCCCTTTATGTGTCTTTTTAGAAAAATCTCTATGGGGGAGTTTCATATCACTCTGCTCTAAAAGATATAAATCACTACTAAATCCATCTATATATATCTTATAGCTTACACCTAAGTCCACACAGATTACCTCTCCTACAAAATCCTTTGCCATATCAGAATATAGTGACTCTTTTAATGCACCCATAGTAATAGTAACATCTGCAATAAATGCCATAGGTAGCGGATTTCCATCAATATCAATACCTGTTGGAACATCACATGCTATCTTAAATCCATTTAACTCCTCTAACTTAACAATAAGTTTTCTTGTCTTTTCATCTAACTCTCTACTAAGTCCAGCTCCAAATATTGCATCTACAATAATATCAGCTTCTCTAACCTCGTCTATAATCTCTATATTTAATCTTTTAACTCTTGATAGTTGAAGTTTTGCCATAGGAGACTTTACTCCAAATGGAACATATAAAAAGACTCTATAATCACCCTCTAAAAGTCTAGCTAAAACTATCCCATCAGCACCATTATTTCCAACTCCAGCAACAATTAAGACAGAACTCCCCTTTTTAAAATTCTCTCTTATATACCTCTCCATACCCATAGAAGCGTGTTCCATTAATATATCTTCAGTTAAAAGATACTCATCATAACATCTCTTATCCATCTCATAACATGACTTATATAGTGGTTGCATTAAATATCTCCAAATTTTTTCTTTAAATTTATTGATTTCTCTTTTACAATATTCCAATTCTCTTTATATATCTCAACATCTTGTAATTTTACTCTTTTGCACTCATCATCAGAAAGATTATCAGCAAACTCTATAGGAATAATATAGCAAATACCAACCTGTTTATCAACTGCAACATAAATATCACAATCTTTTGAAGTTATTCTTTTCCCGATATTGCTTTCATGAGTATGGTCTATTCCTTGTCCACCTCTATCTCTATCTTTGAAACTAATAACATTACCTGAACTAATCCCTTTTATCTGAACTCTCAAAAGTATTCCATCTACATCTATAATGGCATCATAGCGACTACTTCTAACATCTACACTACTACAATTAAATCCTGCTAATATAGCTCTAGCTACAAATATAAACTCTGCACTATCTCCTGCATTAGCAGTCATTACACCACTCTCTATATGGTTTATATTATTACTAAACCCATTAGTTAATGCTATATATAGAGATTTTTCTATAATCTTCTTTAAATCAACTTTTATAAATTTAAACTCACTTTTTAATATTTCACTCTCTAATAGCTTTTCAATTTCATTAATATTTAACTTCGATAGCTTTTCTAAATCAACCTTATGTGCTATATCTTGAAAAAACTTAGTTTGATAATATTTTTTTAATTGAGATTCACTCAATCCATATTTTTTAGCAATACCTTTAATAGAGTTCTTTTTATAATTATGCTTTTTTAACTCATCTATATATCTACACATCTATAGCCTTTTTAATCTCGTTAGCAATCGCTTCTATAACAGGAACTGTAACTGAATTTCCTATCTGTTTATAGAGAGCGGAATTAGCCAATTTTGGAGGAAATTTAAAGCTATCAGAGTACCCCTGAAATCTAGCACACTCTCTTGGTGTTAATTTTCTTATATCTTTTTCATCTATAATTAAAGGTACATTATGTCCACCTGTTCCCATATTTGCTGTTAGTGTTGGACATACTTTACTTTTATTTTCTCTTACATAGACTCTTCTCCATTGATAAACAGAATCTCTGTTTTTCATCTCCTCTTTTAACTGCTCGTAATATCTACTATTTTTATAGTAATATTTCTCATCAACAGACTTTTCTATCAAATCAGTTACTTTTTTAGTTAGTTTTTTAGGTTTAGGAAAAGAGAAACGCTCTGCTACATTTTTATCTTTAAAAGCTACTATATATATTCTTTCTCTATTTTGAGGAACATCTCCATATTCAGCAGAATTTAATACTTTATATTTAAGTGTATAGCCTCTATCTTCTAACTCCAAACAGATACGCTTAAAAGTTCTACCCTTATCATGACTTACAAGATTTTTAACATTTTCAAGAAAAACTATTTTAGGTTCTAAATCATCTACAAATCTTAATATTTGAAAAAATATATTTCCTCTATCATCTCTAAAGCCCTTTTGATACCCTGCAATTGAAAATGCTTGACAAGGAAATCCCCCTGTCAAAATATCAACAGGCTCAACTTCTGAAGTTTGTAAATCATTTAAATCTTTTTCAAAGAGTTTATGTTTATGATTTAATCGGTAAGTAATAGAAGCTTTTTTATCTATCTCATTTGCCCAAGCAATATCAAAACCTGCATTTTTAAAACCAAGCTCAATACCACCAATTCCTGCAAATAATCCTCCTACCTTCATAAATATTCCTTTTTAATTATTATATTTAATTATATGTAATCTATACAATTTTATTAATTTTATTCTATCACAAATCACCTAATCATAATATTTTTTAGATATAATTCCTTCGATTTTATCACTTCTATATATTTTATAGGAAATCTTTGATAAGAGAGGAGGTGAACAGTATGCCAGGAATAAAAGTTGGTCCTAGAGACTCATTTGATGATGCTTACAGAAAATTTAAAAGACAATGTGATAGAAACTTAATAGTTACAGAAGCTAGAGCAAGACAACACTATGAGCCTCCAACAGAGAGAAGAAAAAAAGAGAAGATTGCTACTCGTAAAAAAATTCTTAAAAAGCTATATATGCTTAGAAGATATGAAGCAAGACTCTAATATAAATAGACCACTTTTTTAAGTGGTTTTCTACTTTTTAATCTAATTTGATACAATATCCCAAATTTTTACATAAAGGTTATAGATGTTATTTACTACTCCACTACAAGAAGAGTCTATAAAGATAATGCTACTTGGTTCAGGAGAACTTGGTAAAGAGGTAGCTATTGAGGCTCAAAGGTTAGGAATTGAGGTAATTGCTGTTGATAAGTATAAAAATGCACCTGCACATTTAGTATCACATAGAGCTTATGTTATTGATATGCTAAATAGAGATGAGGTTATTGAGGTTATTGAAAAAGAGAAGCCTACATATATCTTACCAGAGGTTGAAGCCATATCTATTGACGCACTATTTGAAGCTGAAAAGAGAGGCTTTCATGTAATTCCAAATGCCGAAGCTGTCAATAAGACTATGAATAGAAAAAATATAAGAGTCTTTGCTTCTGAAGAGCTTGGTATAAAGACAAGTAGATATAGATTTGTCAAGAGTTTAGATGAGTTAAGAGAGGCTATTAATGAGATTGGTTTTCCAGCAGTTATAAAGCCTGTAATGAGTAGTTCAGGACATGGGCAGAGTATTGCTAAAAGTAGTGATGATATAGAGAACTCATGGGAGATAGCAAAAGAGGCTAGAGGAGATGCTAGTGAGCTTATAGTAGAAGAGTTTATATCTTTTGATTATGAGATTACACTACTAACTACAAGAACCAAAAATGAGACCATATTTTGTGAGCCTATAGGACATCTTCAAAAAGATGGAGACTATATTTTATCATGGCAACCAATGAAGATGAGTAAACAAGCGTTAGAGAAAGCTAAAAAGATTGCAAAAAAAGTAACAGATGGTTTAGGTGGAAGAGGAATATTTGGAGTTGAATTTTTTATAAAAAATGATGAGGTATATTTTTCAGAACTTAGTCCACGACCACACGATACAGGAATGGTAACACTTATAACTCAATCTCAAAGTGAGTTTGCACTGCATGTTAGAGCAGTCTTAGGATTACCTTTGGATTTTACATTCTATGGAGCAGGTGCTAGTGGAGCATATAAGGCTAAGAGTGAGTCTAAAAATCCTAAAATAGAAGTTCCTAACTCTGCATTCTCTAAAAACTCATTTATAAGGATTTTTAGTAAACCAGAGTCACATATTGGAAGAAGATTAGCTCTATCTTTAGTTTTAGATGATAATATAGAAGATGCTAAAAAGAGAGCATTAGAGATAACTAATTTAATTAATGATAAATAAGAAAAGGATTTTTTATGATAAAAAAGATTATATTAGGGCTTTTAGCCCTTATTGTTATAGCTATGGCATCAATTTTTGCTATAAACGGTAAAGATAATTATGACCCAAGTAAGTATTTTGCAAAAGCATCTAAGGGTATAGAGGTTGGTTCTAAATTAGATTTTACTCTTCCAGACCAATTTGATAAATCTCACTCATTAAGTGATAATACAAAAAAACTTATCTTAGTTTTTGCAAAATCTACAGGACATGATGTAAAGGCATTTTTAAATGGAGAAGATAAAGATTTCTTGAAAAAAAAAGATGCACTATTTATAGCAGATATTAGTCCAATGCCAACTGTTATTAGAAATACTTTTGCACTGCCTGATTTAAGAAAAAGTAAATACTCTGTTTTATTAATTTATGATGAAAATATTGCAAAAAAGTTAAAAAATGAAAAAGAGGCAGATAAGATTGCAATTATTTCTTTAAAAGATAAAGTGATTACAGGAGTTAAGTATATATCAACTACAAAAGAGTTAAAAGATAACTTAAAATAAACTTAAATTTAATCTGCTATAATTTATATATTCCAAATTAAGAATTTTAAATGCAGATTATAATATTTTTAATAGAAGTTTCTCTGGTATTTTTACTTGTCGAAATGGACGATTTATCATCTAAAAGTGCTAAAATAGAGTCAACTCAATATAGTAGTTACTATTCACTAAATGAGATAGGAGATAGTGTATTAACATTAAAAGGTCTCTCCTTAGAAAAAAAGATAGATATTTGGAAAAATTCATCTCTTAAAGATGAGATGATATTAGATTTTCCAGATATAGATATTATGTCTGAATTTATAAGAGATAGAGTTATTGATGATGAAAAATTTAAACAAGATTTTATTGATTATATGGAATATATTCAAGGAAGATACCTCTCGGGTGAAATAACTCAAGATGAGTTTAGAGAAGCCCTATTAAATCCTAATCCTAAATTACCTACTTTTTAATCTGTATAAGAGAAAATCCATTTTTAATATATAAAGTTTTATACTTTTTAAAATCTTTTAATTTTGTAACCTTTGTAAAAACTATATCTCCCTCTTTAGGTTTCCTTTTTAGAGTTAACCCCTCATAGTAAACATTAAAAGATGGATTATTGATTTTATAAGTGATTATATCTCTATATCCTCCCTCTTTTGCTAAGAGTCCAGCCTCTTTAATTGGCTCTTGCATAAGTTTACCATAAGTAGGAATGGCAATAAAATTTACTAAAACTATCATAATAAATCCAACTCCTAAAATTAGATACTCACTTTTTATAGATTTTATTAATAGAAAGATAGAAAATATAATTAGAGCTATAATAGATAATCTATATATAATATCAAATGACTCATAGGCATTCTCTATTAAAACAACAGCCAATTTATCTCTTATATCACTCTTAAATAGAGTTGCAATATCAGGTAGAAATAGAAGTAGAACTAAAAGTATTAGGAGTGGATAGATTAGATATTTTTTATTAAAATCCTCTTTTATATATAATGCACCTAATATAAATATAGGAGTATATCCATAGATTATATAGTGAGGTAGTTTAGTTCCAGATAGAGAGAAAAAGATAAATACAAATGCAAACCATATAAATAGATAAGCTTTTAAATCATCTATAAAATAGGTTTTAAAACTCTTAATAGCCTTTAATATAAAATATGTAAATGGCATAACTCCAATAATTAATACAGGGATAAAATAGAGTATATTTCCACTATGGTGTTCCATTGGTGAGCTAAAACGACTAAGATTATGTTTTAGAAAAAATCCATCTATAAAGGCTTGTCCTTGTGCTATATATTCAGCAATATACCAAGGAAAGGCAACTATTATAAAGATTAAAATTCCAATAGGATTAAATATAACTCTAAGCCACTCTTTAAACTCTCCTTTTATAGAGAAAAATATAAGAGTAACAATAAAAGGTATCATAATGGCAACAGGACCTTTAGTGAGTGTCCCTAATGCTACAAATAGAAATGCTAAATAGATATATTTTTTATCTCTATATTTAAAATAGTAATAGAGCGTAAACATAGATAGAGCAATAAACATATTAAGTAGAGCATCAGCAATAGAGGCTTTTGCAATTATATTAATCTGAAGAGAGGTAACCATAAAGATAGTGGAAAAAAATGCTATTTTATTATCTATAACCCTTTTAGTAAAAAAGTATATACTAAATGCCCAAACAGAACTAGCAAAAGCAGATGGTAGCCTTAGAGCTATCTCATTTAATCCAAAACTCTTAACACTAATTAGCTGTAACCAATATATAAGTATCGGTTTATCAAATCTAAGATTTCCATTTAGATAGGTAGTAATATAGTCCTCCCCAACTAACATCTCTCTTGTTGCCTCACTAAATGCACCCTCATCAAGGTCAAATAGTGGAGCAAATCCTAATGGGATAAAAAAAGCAGTAATTATAAAAAATAGTAAAATAGTTATATAGTTTTTTTCTAAATTCAATAGAAATCCTTATATGAGATTATTGATTTGAATTATAGCAGATGAATACTCTTTTTTAGTAATTTGAGATATAATTTTATCCATATAAAAAATAATTTATTAGGATAATTAATGAAAAAAACATTTCTATTTATTTCACTTTTGACTGTTGGAGCAGTGGCGACTAATCCATTAATAAAACAGGCAATTGATGCAGGATTAAAACCTATTCCTCACTCAGAAGAGGAGATACTAAAATTAATTGATAATAGTAAAAATCCAATTACTAAAGCTAAAGTTGAGTTAGGTAAAAAGTTATATTTTGACCCTCGTCTCTCAAAGAGTGGACTTATTAGTTGTAATACTTGTCATAACCTAGCACTTGGTGGAGTTGATGGAGTTGAAGCTGCTATTGGACATAAATGGACAGCAAATCCTCATCATCTAAACTCTCCAACAGTTTACAATTCTGTATTTAATAAAAAACAGTTTTGGGATGGAAGAAGTCCTGATTTAGAGAACCAAGCACAAGGTCCTATCCAAGCAACACCTGAGATGGCATCACCTAAAGAGTTAGTTGTAGGGCGTATTGACTCTATTCCTCAATATGTCTCGGAATTTAAAGAAGCCTATGGAAAAGATGTAAAAATAGATTTTAAAAAGATTGCTGATACCATTGCTACTTTTGAAAGAACTCTTGTTACTCCATCTCGTTATGATGCTTTTCTCTTAGGAGATGAAAATAGTCTTACTAAAGATGAGCAAGAGGGACTTAAATTATTTATTGAAAAAGGGTGTACAGCATGTCATACAGGAATAGCTCTTGGTGGAAGTATGCAACCATTTGATGCTAATAAGCAGTATAAATATAGAGATATAGGAGATTTTAAAGGTGATAAAAATGGTATGGTAAAAGTACCAACTCTGCGTAATATTGAGGAGACAGCACCATATTTTCATAATGGTAAAGTTTGGAGTTTAAAAGAGGCAGTTCAAGAGATGGGAATTACTCAACTTTCTATGAAAATTTCAGATAGCGATGCCAATAAAATTGTTACATTTTTAAAATCACTTACAGGAGAAAAACCAGATATTAAATATCCTGTTTTAGCTCCAAGTACACAAAAGACAGCAAAACCTGAAGTTAAATAGTTTATTTTTTTATCTCTAGCTATCTAGTTAGATATTTAATGTTAATAAACTACTCCTAATTTAAATTATTATTTAGATATAATAGTTATTAAGGAGATTTTTATTATGGAAAATGTAAGGATTTGTTATATTGGAGATACTATACTTAATGGTATTGGTGACTCGACTCTATTGGGTTGGGCTGGTCGTTTAAGCAGAATTAGTCAAAATAGTAAACACTATATTACCCATTACAATTTAGGAGTTGTTGGAGATACCTCATCAGATATAGTAGATAGATGGGAGATAGAGGTTAATAGAAGATTATCTAATTCATCTATTAACTGTATTGTATTCTCTTTTGGTCTGAGTGATAGTATTATAGAAAATAAGAGAGTAAAAGTATCATTAATAGATAGTATGAAAAATGCTAGAGCTATTATTGGTAGGGCAAAGGTAAAATATAATGTAGCTATGATAGGACCTACTGCTGTTATTGATGAGATACATAATGCTAGGATAAAGAGTTATGATGAGGCTTACTCTACTGTTTGTGGAATGTTGGGTATAAATTATTTATCTATATTTAAAATTTTAATTAATGATATAGATTGGATAGAGGATATTAAAAAAAATGATAATATACATCCAACAGAAAAAGGGCATGAAATAATTGCTAATCATATCTATAATTGGAAAGGTTGGTGGTTTATCTAAGGGAGTCAGATGGAAGAGAGAGCTTATGCTAAAATAAATAGTTTTTTAAAAATAACAGGATATATAGATGGGTATCATACTATACTGTCAAGATTTATAAAGGTTAAAACTCTATATGATATGGTATCTTTTATACCTCAAAAGTGTAATAGTTTTATAATAGAGGGGTGTGGAGATATTGAACTAGAAGAGAATACTATATATAAATCATATATTGCAATAAGAGAGTATATAGAAGATAAATCTAAAATAGATAATTTTTTTAGAAATCATAAAGTTCTAGTGGTAAAAAATATCCCATCAGGTGCTGGTTTAGGTGGGGGAAGTAGTGATGGAGCTACATTTATGCGTCTTTTAAATAGAGTCTGTAACTTAGATATAGATACTCCAACTCTCTCAAAAATAGGCTCAAAAGTTGGAGCTGATATTCCATTCTTTATATATAATTATGACTCGGCTAATGTTAGAGGTTTTGGAGAGATTATAGAGGAGTTTAAAGAGGATAGCTATAATATAGAACTATATACTCCAAATATTCACTGCAATACAGCTTTAGTATATAAAACTTTTAAAAGAGAGTTTTTAGATAAGATAGATTTAGACTCATTTAAAGGTTGGGATAAGTTAACCTCAAAAGAGCTACTATCTCATATAGATGCTACTATGGCAAATGATTTATATAGAGCTTCACTTATTGCATATCCAAAACTTCAAGAGGTAGCAAAAGAGGGGTGGTACTTTTCTGGTAGTGGTAGTACCTTTTTTAAATTGAGTTAGATTTTAGATATAATTTTATAAAAAGAATATATTATGTCAACAACGATTGCAAAAAATAAAAAAGCATATTATGATTATGAGATATTAGAAAAATTTGAAGCTGGTATTGTACTTCAAGGTAGTGAAGTTAAAGCACTAAGAGCAAAAAAAGCAAATCTAAATGATGCCTTTTGTCGCTTTATTAAAGGTGAGTTATATCTAATGAATGCTCATATTGCACACCTAGATACAACTAATAGAAATTTTGCAAGAGATACAAGAAGTCCAAGAAAACTACTTATGCACAAAAAGGAGTTAGATAAACTTTTTGGCAAAATTACTAAAGATGGAATGACTATTGTTCCTCTTAGTATATATTTTAATAGGAGAAATTTAGCTAAAGTTAGTATAGCTTTAGCTAAGGGTAAGAAGCTACATGATAAGAGAGAGACACTAAAGAAGAAAACTCTACTAAGAGAGGCACAACAAGCTATGAAAAATTATTAATTTTATAATTCTTAAGTGTTACTAAAAGAGACTATTTTTCTCTTTTATTATACTACTATTTAATATTTAGGAAATATCACTAGTTTCTACTATAATATCTATTATTATAATTAGATGGAGTGGATATATGCATGATTTAAATTTAGCAACCACATGGGTTGGGTTATTGTCGTTAGCTTTTTTTATTATAGGATACTATTTTATTGCTACGGAAGATAAATATAGAATTAATAAAGCAAAACCAGCTCTTTTAACAGGGACTGGTATATTTATGTTAATTGGTTTCTACTTTGCTATACATGGATTAGATGGTAAGATTTTAGAAAAAGAGGTTGAACATTTAATTGTTGAAATATCTGGAATTTTCTTTTTCCTATTTGTAGCTATGACATATATTGAGGCTATGATTGATAGAGGAGTATTTACAACTCTTAGATATAATCTTGTTTCAAAAGGTTACAGCTATAAAAAACTATTTTGGGTTACAGGTTTATTAGCATTTTTTATATCTCCTGTTGCAGATAATTTAACTACTGCACTTATATTGTCAACTGTATTAATCACAATAGATAGAGATAGTAAAGAGTTTTTAGTTCCTAGTGCAATTAATATTGTTGTGGCTGCTAATGCAGGTGGAGCTTGGAGTCCATTTGGAGATATTACAACTCTTATGGTTTGGGTTGATGGACGAGCTAGTTTTACAGAATTTCTATTTCTATTTCCTGCATCATTTTTAGGTTGGGGACTTACAGCATTTCTATTAAGTAGATTTATTCCAAATGGAACACCTCCATTTAATGTGAATGAAGAACCAGCTAAGATAGAAAAGGGTGGAAAAGTAATTATTGGACTATTTGCTTTAACTATAGTTTTAGCAATTATTTCACATCAACTATTGCATCTACCAGCTATGTGGGGAATGATGTTTGGTTTAGCAATTTTAAAATTATATGTTTATGGATTAAATGAGAGTAGCAATGACTCTGCTACAAAAGTTAATGTATTTGCATGGATTGCAAAAGTTGAGAATGATACTCTATTATTTTTCTTTGGAATTTTAGCTGCTGTTGGTGGATTACACTTTTTAGGATTTTTAGAGTATTTTACTGCACTATATAATCAGTTTGGAGCCACTGCTGTAAATATAGGGGTAGGTTTCTTATCTGCTATTGTTGATAATGTACCTGTAATGTCAGCTGTACTAAAAGCAGACCCAAATATGGGGTCTAATCCTGTATCTATACAAGAGCAGTGGATGTTAGTAACAATGACAGCAGGAATTGGTGGAAGTTTAATCTCTTTTGGTTCTGCTGCTGGAGTTGGAGTTATGGGAAAACTTCATGGTATTTATACCTTTAGTTCACATATGAAATATGCTTGGACAGTACTATTAGGTTATATCTTATCTGTTTTAATATGGTATGTTCAATTTGATTTACTACATATAGGTTAAAGTATTTCCATTTTTAGGCATAGTATTAAGCTATGCTTCTTCTCTATTTACTATATATAAAATATAGTGTATAATCTCGCATTTAAAACTTCAATAATAGACTTAAAAAAAGGAAATTCATGAAACAAGTACCAATATTAGTATTAGATTTTGGCTCACAATATACACAACTAATTGCAAGAAAATTAAGAGAGAGTGGGGTCTATTGCGAAGTAGTTCCATATAGAGAAGATATAGAGAATATTAAGGCAAAAAAGCCACAAGGGATTATATTATCAGGAGGTCCTGCGTCTGTTTATGCTAAGGATGCTTATAAGCCAACTGAAGAAATTTGGGATTTAGATTTACCTATTATGGGTATATGTTACGGAATGCAACTAATTACTCAACACTTTGGAGGAGAGGTTGTTCCTGCAACTTGCCATGAGTATGGTAAAGCAGAACTTTTAATAGAAGAGTCTCCTATATTTAGAGGAATGAGTAGTGGTACAGTATGGATGAGCCATGGAGATAGAGTAGAGCGACTACCAGAGGGATTTAAGGTTATTGGAAGAAGTGAAAATTCACCCTATGCTAGTATTGCTTATGAAAAGAAGAAGATTTATGCATTTCAGTTTCACCCAGAGGTACACCATACAGTAGAGGGTACTAAACTTCTAAAAAACTTTGCAAAATATATTTGTGGCTGTAGTAGTACTTGGAATATGGGAAGCTTTGCGAAAGAGAAGATTAAGGCAATACGAGAGCAGGTTGGGGATAAAAAAGTTTTATGTGGAGTGAGTGGAGGAGTAGATAGCTCTGTCGTATCAGCTCTACTTAATGAGGCACTCTCTAAAGAGCAGTTAATATGCGTATTTGTTGACCAAGGACTTCTTAGAAAAGATGAAGCAGAGCAGGTTCAAAATATGTTTAAGCTATTAGATATTCCTCTAATCACTATTGATGCCAAAGATGAGTTTATGAAGGCTCTAAAAGGTATTACTGACCCAGAGCAGAAGAGAAAGATTATTGGAGAGAAGTTTATAGAGGTATTTGATAGAGAGGCTAGTAAGCATAAAGATGTCAGTTTTTTAGCACAAGGTACACTATATACTGATGTAATTGAATCTGTATCAGTTAAAGGTCCATCAAAAACAATTAAATCACACCATAATGTTGGGGGACTTCCTGATTGGATGAGTTTTGAATTAGTTGAGCCTTTAAGAGAGATTTTTAAAGATGAGGTTAGAAAATTGGGGCTTGAGTTGGGTTTGCCAAAACAGATGATAGCAAGACACCCTTTCCCTGGACCTGGACTTGCTATTAGAGTTATGGGAGAGGTTAATGAAGAGGCTTTAAGACTTCTTAGAGAGAGCGATGCTATTATGCAAGAGGAGCTAAAGGCAACAGGCTATTATGATAAAGTTTGGCAAGCATTTACTGTTTTACTTAATGTTCAATCTGTGGGAGTTATGGGAGATAATAGAACTTATGATAATACTGTAGCTATTAGAATGGTAGAGTCTGTTGATGGGATGACAGCCACATTTGCACATATTCCATACAATATCTTAGAGCAGATGAGTAGGAGAATAATAAATGAGATTGATGGGATAAATAGGGTAGTCTATGATATTTCATCTAAACCACCTGCTACTATTGAGTGGGAGTAGATTTTTTTTTAAAGGAGTTATATTATGAGAATTTTACTATTAATATTTTTTATATTAGGTCTATTATATCCTATGGGTAGTACTATAAATTATGATGAGCAGTATAATCAAGAGGAGATTAGGGAGGTAAATCAAGCAGTTAAAGAAAATCCTCTTAAAAATATTATTTTAGAAACTTTCGTATTTCAAGAGAGAAATGGGAAAAATATTCCAGTAAAAAGAGTAGAGATTGGAAGTAGAGTTGTATATATCAATAGAGTTATAAATAGTAATAGTGAGTCAAGAAAAGGTATTGTTGTAAAAAATCCTATTCCAAATGGAGCTAAATATATTAAAGGTTCTGCTATCTGTGATGGAGGGTGTATTATTAGTTATTCAACTGATGGCGGAGCTACTCTGAGTCAAAATGAGAATAATGATGAAGATTATAACTATATTGAGTTTTTTTTTAAAAATATTCCTGCCTATAAAGAGTATAGAATGGGCTTTAGAGCTATAATAACTAGGTAGAGAGTCGTAAATGGAAAAAATTTTACTTATACTTATTGTAACTATAGCTATCTCTACAATTATAAATGTTTTTTTAAAAAAATTTGATATACCAACTGTTATAGGATATATAATTACAGGTATTATAACTATGCAGATATTTGATTTTGGTATTCATTCACAGGAGACTCTATCTCATTTAGCTGAATTTGGTATTGTATTTTTAATGTTTACAATAGGTTTAGAGTTTTCTATTGGACATATGAGATGTATGAAACGAGAGGTTTTTCTATATGGTTCAATGCAGGTATTTCTTAGTGGTTTTATATTTACACTATTAGCTATATATGTTTTATATATGGATATTAAGAGTGCAATTGTAATAGGATTTGCTCTTGCTTTATCATCTACTGCTATTGTTCTAAAGGTACTTAATGAAAAAAATCAGATACATTCAGGTTTTGGAAGAGTTGCAGTTGGAATATTAATATTTCAAGATTTAGCAGTTATTCCAATACTTTTAATGATTTCTATATTTACCTCTCAAAATAGTTCCATATTTCAACTTCTAATACATACTCTACTTAGTGCCATTGTTGTATTTATTATTCTGTTTGTTGTTGGTAAATTTTTTATAGAAAGATTTTTTAATTGGGTAATATCATCTAACTCTGAAGAGATATTTTTAGGTTCAGTTCTATTGACTGTTATAGCCTCTTCTACTTTGGCAGAGTTTTTTGGATTTTCCTACTCCCTTGGAGCATTTCTTGCAGGTATGACAATTGCAGAGACTAAATATCGTTATAAGATAGAGGCTGATTTAATTCCATTTAGAGATATACTTTTAGGTATATTTTTTGTAACTATAGGTATGCAGATAGACCCATTAATTGCTCTTAAACATAGCTCTACTATCTTAGCACTACTATTTGGTATTATGTTAATAAAAGCTTTAATTATATTTATATCTTTAAAGTCTTTTTTACAGAGTAGAACAGCACTTAAGAGTGCATTTACTCTCATGCAGGTAGGGGAGTTTGCCTTAGCCATATTTTCATTAGCATTTAACAATCATTTAATTTCATCTGATACTAATCAGATTATGATTATGACTGTTGTACTCTCCATGATTTTGACACCATTTATACTGAATAATATCAAATCAATAGCAAATATTTTATTTAAAGAGCCAACAAAACTTAGAGAAAGGGCTATTAAATCAACAGGATATAAAAATCATGTTATTATATGTGGATATGGAGCTATTGGAAAGAAACTATCAAAAAAATTAAGAGATAGAGATATTTTATATGTAATTTTAGAGCATGATATTAAATTAGTAGATAGTGCTATTGCCAAAGGTGAAAAGGCTATATTTTTAGCAAATTCTGCTCAAAAAAGTGTTTTGGAACATTTTAATATAAAAAAATCTATAGCTGTAGTTGTAACCATTAGTAATGAACATCAGATGCGTTTAGTTTGTGAAAATATTAACTCATTTGATGCTGATATTAATACTATTGTAAAAGTTAGAAATAGCTCTGAGGCTGATGTTATTAAGGATTTAAATATTAAAAATATTATTAATAGTATAGATATAGTCTCGAATATTTTAGTTGAAAAAGTTTTAGAAAATGATAATCCTAAAAGATAGGCTTATCATTTTAAATATCTCTTGGGTCACTAATCTTACCTGCTATTGCAGATGAGGCCGCTACTGCTGAGTTTGCTAGATATATCTCTGAAGTTCTAGCACCCATTCTACCTACAAAGTTACGATTTGTAGTAGCTACACATCTCTCACCATCTCCTAAAATTCCCATATATCCACCCAAACATGCACCACAAGTTGGATTTGATACAACAGCACCTGCTTCTATAAGAGTATCTATTAATCCCTCTTTTTGAGCTTGAAGTAAAATCTTTTGGGTAGCAGGTGTAACAATCATTCTAGTATGTTTTGCAACTCTTTTACCCTTTACAATTTCACTTGCAATTCTTAAATCCTCAATTCTACCATTAGTACAACTTCCTATCATAACTTGGTCTATTTTTAAGTCATCTGATACAGCCTTTTCTATGCTTTTACCATTTGATGGTAAGAAAGGGTATGCAACTACAGGTGATAGTTTTGATATATCTATTGTAATAGTTTGGCAATACGACGCATCTCTATCTGAATAGTGAATTTTAGGCTCTGCTCTAAGTCCTCCATTAATCTTAGCTCTCGCTTCTAAATACTCTTCTGTAATATTATCAACTGCAAATATACCATTTTTAGCTCCTGCCTCAATAACCATATTTGCAATAGAAAATCTATCTGCCATATTTAGATATGATACCCCATCACCCACAAACTCAATAGCCTTATACAATGCACCATCAACACCAATTTGGCGAATTAACTCTAAGATTATATCTTTTCCATAGATATGTTTAGCAGGTTTTCCAATAAGCTCTACCTTAATAGTCTCTGGTACTTTAAACCAATTTCCACCTGTAATCATACCAAATGATATATCTGTACTTCCCATTCCTGTACTAAATGCACCTAATGCTCCATGTGTGCAGGTGTGAGAGTCAGCTCCAATAATAATATCACCTGGAACTACAAGCCCCTTTTCAGGAAGCAAGGCATGTTCAATTCCCATATCTTTCTCATCAAAAAAGTATTTTAGATTATGTTTATATGCAAAATCTCTTGATATTTTTGCTTGATTTGCTGAAGCTATATCCTTAGCAGGTATATAGTGGTCCATAACAATAGAAAAATTATCAGGTCTTGCTAGACTTTTAGCTCCACTCTCTTCAAATGCTCTTATAGATATTGGCGTTGTAATATCATTACCTATAATCATATCAATATCAACTCTAACAATCTCCCCAGCTTTAACTCTTCTGTTTGCATGTTCAGAGAAGATTTTTTCAGTAATGGTCTGTCCCATATTATAATCCTTATAGTAAATAAATTAGGTGAATTATATCTAAAGTTATCTATAAGAGTAAAAGTTATTTAAAAATATTATATTTAGTAAATGGGACTACTCCAAAATCTTTTTTAGTGGCTATATCTGTAGTTATCTTTTGGGGATTTGAGATATGATATGACTCTCCACCATCTTTATATAGAAACCAATTATTTTTTTTCTTATTATATTTAAATGTAACAATTCTTGTCCATCTCCAATTACTTCCTCCATAATGCTCTATGGAAAAGTAGCCCTTTTTAATAGTAACTCCATTAAATGGGTCACCATATATCCCTCCGTCAGAGTAACCCAATACGGAGTTATTATTCTCTGCTACAACTTTTAATTTACCTTTACTATCTCCAATTAATATATAGAGTGGTCTTTTATAGTCTTCTTTATCTTCATCTTTATGTTTTAAGATTAAGATAGCATCTTGAAACTTATCACGATTTAAATCTCCCTTTGTAAAGTTTAAAACACTATACCCTTTAGGTATCTTAATCTCTTCTGGTAATTTATCTACTGCTACTAAGAGTGTTGATATTAGTAGTATTAAATATATTCTCATCTCTTCTCCTTTAATTTAAATTTTCTATTGAAATATGGCTGACATATATCCAACTACACTTCTACTATCTCTACTACTCTCATAGCTTGTTCCATAATCTATAATTTGACTCTTTTTAGCAACAGCTACTATAGCCTTTAGACCTAAAAGTCCACACGCTTCACATCTATTTAAGAGATTAACATTAAGAGTCTCTACCCCTTTTAAGCAGTTTAAGTCTATCTTTTTTGCTTTTTCTAAACTATAAAAATGACTTAAATCTGTACTTACTACAAGTAGTGACTCCTTATCATCTAAAATATCTTTAACTATTGGAACTAAATCTCTATAATCTATATCTCCATATACTATCTCTACTACTTTTATATCTTCAAAATAGTGTTTTATAAATGGCATCTGAACCTCCGTTGAGTGTTCATGGTGCATATTATCGATAAAATCTAATATCTTATATTTTTCAATCAGTTTTTTACTATACTCTATATCTATTGGAATATCTCCACATGGAGTATTATAATTATTATAGAGGGCAACACTTGCTCCTTTATAGTAGAAGTGGTGACTAGGTCCAATAACAATAACTTTTTTAAATTGACTCTTATCTATCTGTCTATATACTAAATTTGCTATATATCCACTATATATATATCCTGCATGTGGTACAACTACTGCTTTTGGTTTGAATTTTGCATTTGTGTATTTTTCTCTACTATTAAAATCTTTTATATAGCTCTCTATACTACTACAACTATTAGGATAGAATGCTCCTGTTACACTCATTTTTCTACTATTTGTCTCTTCTATCTTATCTACTTGATATATAAAAATATCAGGATGCTTCTCTAAACAGCTATAAGGGTTAACTCCTGCTTTTTGACATAGATGAGCAAAAAATGAGTTAAAATCTGGAATATCCTCCCAAACTTGTGGTAGAAAAGTGGCTTGATGAGTTCCAAGTTTTAGTATAACTCCATCAATTTTTGGTCTAATTTTTCTCTTTAAATCCTCTATATCTCTATATTCTAACTTTTTATATGGAGATAATAGAGAAATCTCAATTGTTATATCTTTTAACTCCTCTTTTTTTAGAGGTGGAAAACGGGGGTCACTAAAAGCTGCTGATTTTGCATTTGAGATAATATCATCTAAGAGTGTTTTATATGCAATTAATGAGCCTATACAACCTCTTAAGTTTCCATCTTTTTTATTTAGAGTAACAAAAACTGCTCTCTTCTCTTTAAGTTCAGGATATTTTTTTAGTAGATAGCTTTTATTTATATGTTGATTATTAAACTCAACCTCTATAGCTTTTCTAGCTATCTCTAAAAGTAGCTCTTTTTTCAATTTAAACCTCTGATTTTATAAGATATGCTACAATTATATCACAAAATAAAATAAATTTTTAGGAAAAGCTATGAGTAGTAGAATTGATGAGATAAAAAAACAGATAGAAGAGTTAGAAGATGAGTTATTAGAGGAGTTTAAAAAGAAGCAGAAAGAGTTTTTTTATGAAGTTAAAAATAGAAAGATAAAGTTTCAAAAGAGTGTTATAGAAGATGGTAAATCAATGCTTATAAGTTCTGTAAAATATCTATCATCTTTCTCTTTTTTAGTTATTTTAACAATTCCATTTATCTGGATGATGATTATACCTGCAATTATTACAGATATATTTGTAACTATATATCAAGCAATATGTTTCCCAATATATAAAATTCCAAAAGTAAAACGGTCTGATTATATTATTATAGATAGATATAATCTATTCTATCTTGATAAAGTTGAGAGAATAAATTGTCTATATTGTGAATATTTTAATGGTGTAATTGCTTATGTTAGAGAGATTTCAGCAAGAACAGAGCAGTTTTGGTGTCCAATTAAACATTCACAACCTTTAAAAGATAAACATTCAAGATATGATAAATTTTTTGATTTTGGAGACTATAAAAAATATAGAGAAGAGCTAGAGAAGCGAAGAGGAGATTTCAAAGATATTAAAGAGTAAGAGAAATATTATATTTTTCTTACTACAATAGATTCACTTAGAACCTTATTATTAAAGTGGTCTCTTCCCCATCTTTCACTTAAATGAATTATCTCATAATCTTTAGAGAAAATCTCTTTTAACTCTCCCTCTTTTAGTAAAAAGTCTTTATTTGATGGAACTTTAGTACTTTTACTATGCTCTTTGAAGGTTTCAAATATAAATATTCCATCTCTTTTTAGTGCTTTATATATCTGTGGAAATAGAGAACGCTCTAAAAAGTAGGTACAGACTATTAAATCATAGAAGTCCTCTTTTAGTTTATATGTATCTAAATCTACCTCTTTAGTTTTTATATTCTCTATTCCCTTTAGAGAGTTTAAGGCTAATGGACTAATATCAATAGCCTCAACCATAAATCCCATTTTAGCTAAAAGTCTGCTATTTCTACCCATTCCACAAGCAATATCTAAAGCTATTTTTCCTTTAGCTAATTTGGCATAATTTTCTACAACCTCAATAGTTTTAGTTGGGATTATCTTCTCTCGATATTTTCTATCCCATCTTTTTTTATCTTCTATACTCATTTTTAATAGATTGGATTAGCATATGTATCTGCTCGTTTTAACCATCCTTTGAGGAAGTGTCTCTCTGATGGTTTATTTTTAACTCTCTGCTTTAAGACAACTTTAGCTGCATTAGAGAACTCTTTTAAAGCTTGTGGTCCTTTTTTAACAGGTCTCATAGTTTGAAGAACTTGAAGTAGTCCCCAACCTTGATTATTATATTTCTCTGTCTCCTTTATACCTTTACCTTTAAAGTTGATATAATCAATTAGAGGATACCAACCACCTTGTGTATCTGCAACTGCATTATAGTTATGTTTAATATAGTCAACCTTATCTTTTGGTACATATTTTATAATCTCTGGAATTGAATTAACTACTCTATCAAAAAAGAATTTTGTCTGTAGTGTTTTTGTATTTAGGATAATATTCTCTAACTGTTTAAATCGCTTATCACTCTTTCTAGCTCTTTCAAACTCCTTTTTATTTCTCCAAGGACAATCTCTATTATTTTTAAGCCAATCTGGAATATCTACCTTATTATCTATATAATACTGTATCATATCTGGGAAAGTCTGATCAAATTTTTGTGGTTCATCTTTTGGATACCATATAAAGTGTCCATATCCAAGAGATGCAAAATTTTCATTAGGGGACCAATACATTAGATATTTAGGATTTCCTCCTGTTTCATTTTTATATATCTGGTCAGCAATCTTATTTAACTCATATGGTGTAAGCTCTGGTCTTGTGATATTCTGCTCTTGATATACATCTTTTTTTATACTCTGTGTACACCCACTAAAAAGTAGTATTAGAGAAACCATTATCATAGACAATCTTAAAATTTTCATTTTATCTCCTTCTTTAAAATATATATAAATAACATAAGTTATTTTTATGATTATACAGAAAAATTATTAAACTATTAAAGATTAAATTAAGATTATATTTGTATATGATATTATATATTTAATAAAATCTTAAGGTAATAAATTGTCTAATAGAAAAAATAGTTATGAAAATACAGATGTAACGCATGATGGTGGAGTTGAGTATGGTTCTGATATTCATGGAGTAGCAATTAGAACAAATCAATTAATATGGGATATGATAAAAATTTTAGATAGAAATGAGATGTTTGGATTTCATTTTAAGGCTAAAATTGCAAAACATAAAACTATTATTATTATGACTCATGAAGAAGAGGAGATGATAGATAGAGCAAAACAACTCTTAAAAGATTTTTCTGATATTCCTGATATTGTACTTAGAGGAAAGATAAAAGAGGAGAAAGGAGATAAAAAATTACCTAAAATATCTATTTTAATAGCAATTATCTCTATAATTGGATTTATAATATTTGAAATAGGACTATATTTTTATAATCATCAATATCTTTTTTATCAAAAAAATATAACAAAGAGTGATGTCAATGATACTATAGTTGTAAAATTAGATGTAGCTAAACTAAAAGCGATAAAAGATAGTTTTGAGTCACAAAATCATCTTATAGAGCCAGAGATAATAAATGCTTTAGATATTACAACAGCAGTTATATCTGATATGGTTCCTCCTAGTAAAAAAGCACAATATAGTTCTCAAAACTTAGTAAAGAGTTTTAAAGGTAAAGGGGGGATTAAATTTGAGTTAGATGATGCAAATCTAAGTAGTGATGATTTTAATGCAACTATAAAAGAGTTAAATAGTTATGCTAACCATTTTATAAAGAATAAAAATTTGTCAAAAGCTATAAAGTGTTATGATAAAATTTTAGATAAAGACTATATTAGTAGAGATGATAAATTAAATGCTTTAACGCAAAAAGCAGATTTGGAAATTAAAATGGGAGATTTTAATATATCTCAAAGAGAGTTTAGAAAATCTCTAACCCTTGCTAAAAAATTATCCAATAAAAATTTTGAAAAATATATAGCTACAACACCATTTATACTATCTAAATTATCTAAAGTTCAAAAAGATTTAAATCAAAGTGAAGAGTCTGCAAAAAATCTAAAAAGAGCAGAGATGAAATATATCTCTAGCTTAGAAAAATTTAAAAGATTATATAAGCAAAAACCTAAAAAATATGGAGAGGATTTAGCATGGAGTTATAATGTAGTAGCTAATTTTTACTCTAATGATACAGATGATTTCAATAAATCTATTGAATATAGGAAGAAAGCATTAAATTTATATAGAGAACTATACTCTAAAGATAGTAAAAAATATAGATTAAATCTTTTTAAGACATATAATTCTCTAGCTAAAACATATATGAAAATTGAGGAGTTTAAACTCTCTAAAAAGAGTTATATAGATGGATTTAAAATTATTAAAAATAGTAAATATAGAAAATATATAGCTCTATCTTATCACAATTTAGGATTTATCTCTTCTAAGAAAAAAGAGTTTAAAGAGGCAGAAGAGAATTATAATATGGCTTTAAAGATATATAGAGATATAAATGATACTAACGGTACTATAGAGATAGATTATGATAAATCATCTCTATTTAGCTATGTTGCTAAATTTAAAGATGCAATAGATGGATATAAAAGAGTAATAGAGGAATCAAAAAATCTAAAAGGTATTAAATCTAAACTAAATATTATAAAATCTCAAAATGCAATAGCATGGATATATATCTCTCAATCTAAATTTAAAAATTATAAAGAAGCAAAAAGATTATTAGATAAATCTATTATCTTATCAAATAGTATAAAAAATGATAATTTAGAAGAGTATAAAAAGTCAATGTCAAAAAATTATAGTTATTTAGCTCATCTTTTAGCAATGCAAAATAGATTGAATTTAGCATTAAAATATTATAAAAAATCTTTACATTTAAAACGAGATTTTCAAACAGATATGAGATATAATATACTTTTAATGTCAAAAAAAGATTATCTAAATGCATTTAGAAATTTTGAAGATATGTTAGAGATTTATAAGAGTAGAAGCAGACAGGCTAAGATATTAATGGATTATGGAGAATTATATAGGAGTCTTGATAAGAGTAGAGCAAAAGAGATGCTAGAAAAATCACTAAAACTTTATAAAAATATATATAGAGATGATTTAAATAACTCTATGGAGATAAAAAAGATAGTATCTCTTTTAAAATAGAAATAGTTTATTTAATTTTGAATTTTTATTTTATTCTAAATGTAACTTTTATTTTTATTTTTTTTAAATATTATTTAAATTCTTGACATATGTTCA
>JALWDJ010000033.1:0-1921 GCA_027014605.1 Campylobacteraceae bacterium | reverse complement strand
ACATATGTTCAATATTTTGAGTGGAAGGATTTATAATGTTTCAGAAATATGAAAAATAAAATTATAAACTTTTTTAAATTTATCTATTATTTATATTATGATGGTTTTAAAAATATGAGAGTTGGAAAAATACTCTGGTTACTTATAGCTTTAAAACTATTTATTATGTTTGTCATTATTAAATGGCTATTTTTCCCAGATGTGTTGCAAGAGAAGTTTGAAACAGATAAACAGAGAAGTCAATACATCTTAAATCAATTAACGAAGAAGGATTAGTTTATGGAACATACTGATTTGCTTATTGATTGGTCAAGAGCTCAATTTGCACTTACGGCACTCTACCATTGGCTCTTTGTACCACTCACTTTAGGTTTAACATTTATAGTTGCAATTATGGAAACTATCTATGTAAAAACAGGGGATGAGCAGTGGAAAACTATTACAAAATATTGGATGGGACTTTTGGCAATTAATTTTGCTATTGGACTTGCTACTGGAATTATTATGGAGTTCGAGTTTGGTACAAATTGGTCAAATTACTCTTGGATAGTGGGAGATATTTTTGGAGCACCACTTGCTATTGAAGGGCTTATGGCTTTCTTTATGGAATCTACATTTTTTGCTGTTATGTTCTTTGGTTGGAATAAAGTTAGTAAAAAGATGCATCTATTATCTACTTGGCTTGTAGCAATTGGTTCAAATTTATCAGCACTTTGGATTTTATTGGCAAATGGTTGGATGCAACACCCTGTAGGAATGAATTTTAATCCTGATACAGCAAGAAATGAGATGGAAAACTTTTGGAAGGTATTATTTAATCCAAATGGAGTTAGTAAATTTTTACATACAGTAAGTAGTGGTTATGTTCTTGCTTCACTATTTGTAATTGGTATTAGTGCATGGTATCTTCTTAAAAAGAGAGATATTGAGTTTGCAAAAAAGAGTATTATTGTAGCGTCAACTTTTGGTTTAATCTCTTCTATATATCTTATTACAACAGGTGATGAGTCCGCACATCAAGTAGCATTAAATCAACCTATGAAATTAGCTTCAATGGAAGGTTTATATGAAGGAGAAAATAGGGCAGGAATTGTTGCTATTGGGTTGTTAGATGGTTCAAAAGAGATAGGAGATAAAAAAGAACCATTTTTAGCAAAATTTGAAATTCCTAATGCACTATCACTTTTAGGATATCATAAATTAGATGCTTTTGTACCTGGTATAGATGATTTAGTAAATGGAAATAAAGAACATAATATTATCTCTATTTATCAAAAGATGCAGATGGGTAAAATAGCTCTTAAAGCTCTGAGTGAGTATAAAAAATATAAAGAAGCTAATGATACTATTCATATGCAAAAGGCTCTTAAGATTTTTGAAGCACATGAAAAATATATGGGATATGGATATTTAAAAAAACCTACTGATGCCGTACCAAATATTGAATTATCATTTTATAGTTTTCATACAATGGTAGGGCTTGGTTTTTGGTTTTTACTTCTATTTATATTTACATTATATTTTTCAATAAGAGGTAAGATAGAAGATAAAAAATATATTCAATATTTAGCACTTTTTACTATTCCTTTAGGTTATGTAGCACAAGAGACAGGGTGGATTACAGCAGAAGTTGGTCGCCAACCTTGGGCTATTCAAGATATGCTTCCTGTAGGTATGGCAACTTCAAATATTGCAACAACTAGTGTAGTAATAACTTTTTGGTTATTTGCAACTCTATTTACAGGATTACTTATTGCAGAAGTTAAAATTATGCTTAAACAGATAAAAATAGGATTTGAGGGATATTAAGATGGATTTATTAACTTTACAAGAGTATTGGTGGTTTTTAGTAAGTATTATAGGTGCATTATTTGTTTTTATGACATTTGTCCAAGGGGGACAGACACTTCTTTATAGTCTT
>JALWDJ010000032.1 GCA_027014605.1 Campylobacteraceae bacterium | reverse complement strand
GGCATTATCTAACTCTTTAAAATGCTCTTCTGCACTAGAAACTCTTGACTTACCATCTGCTATATCTTTACGAACATCTCGTAATGCTTTTTCAAGTTCACACTCTCTTAAATAATTATATCTATCTATATCAACAACTACATATCTATTTTTACCTCTTATTGATATAAGCACTTCATCTAATTAAGCATAGTTTCTATAATAGAGACACCTTTTACCTTTAATTCATTTGCAGGAATTACCATGTTAAAACCTTAATAGTGTTATTAACAGTATTATATAGAGTATTTTTAATAAAGTCAATATAATTTTAATTTAACACAAACTAAACTTTCCCGCCCTTAGCCGATTGAATAGAGTTTATATATTGATAGTTAATCTTAATCTCTTGCTCTTTTGGTAAATTTTTACTAAGTCTCTCTACCATAGAGGCAAAATCTTCAAATAGATAGTTTGCCATAGATCCAGGTATTGGATTTATTTCATTTAATAATACTTTCCCATTAACTACAAAAAAGTCGCATCTAATAATAGCCCCCTCAAATAGAGTTCCATATACTCTTTTAAAGCTATTTTGAATATTATCTCTTAATTGCTCATCTATATTGGCATCTTCTACTTCTCCATCTCTCGAGAAGTCTAAATATTTCTTATCAAAATCTAAAAACTCCTCTTTATTAGGCTCTTCTATAATAGATAATTCAAATTTATCTGTTTTACAACCTGCTTGATTATACTCTAATACTCCATCAATAAATGGCTCAATAATTACTTGATTATCAAATTCAAATGCCACATCTAAAGCATAATCTAACTCACTCTGCTCTTTTACAATACTAACACCAATACTACTTCCAAGTCTAACAGGTTTAATAATTACAGGATACTCTAAATTAATATCTCTACTATCAGTTAAGTTTAATAGAGTATATGGGACAAAATCAACTCCCACACTCTTAGCATATAGTTTTGTATAGAGTTTATTATAACTAAGTACACTAGCATCAACTCTAGGTGATATATAATCTAGTTTATTAAACTCTAATAGAGAGGCAATTTTTCCATCTTCTCCATCTCTTCCGTGAATAAGATTTAAGATAACTCCTAAATCTTGTCTTTTTAATCCAAAGAGTCCAATAGTGGCAAATCCCTTATCTATAAGAATTAACTTTTTAGCCTTTTTATAATCTCCATTAGAAAAATAGTTTGATTTCATATTTTTACTATCTATTAAATGGAAATCTCTATTAGCATCACAAAATATAAAAGAGAGATTAAAATTTTTTAAAACTTTTTTGACTGTAATTGCTGATACTATACTTATCTCATGTTCATAACTAGAACCACCAAATAGAATTGCTATATCCATAATTATATATACCTTATTAAAATTTTTTGGTATTTTAGCTTTATTTATCTTAAGGCATATAAGTAATAGTTGGTACTCCTACTGCTTCATCAAATCCACACATTAAATTTCCTGCAACTAATGCTTGTGAACTAGCTCCTCTTAGTAGATTATCAATAGAAGAGCTTATAAATAGTCCATTTCCATTTTTAGATGCAAAAATATCACAAAAGTGTGTCCCTGCAACAGATTTTATATCAACAGGCTTCTCTCTTACTCTAATAAATCTATCATTAGCATAATGCTCTTTTAAAATCTCTATAGGGTTAATATCCTCTTTTAGAGTAGCATATATACTAACTAACTCTCCTCTAGTAGCAGGGATTAGATGAGGTACAAAATTAACACTCATTTTAACTCCACAGATTTTCTCTATCTTCTCACTAATCTCTGGTGCATGTCTATGTTTAAGAGGATTATATGCAAATATATTATCATTTATTGTTACAAAGTGGGTAGTCTCTGATAACTTTTTACCTGCACCACTAACTCCCGATTTTGCATCAATAAATAGTGGAGAGCTACTATCTATATATGGAATAAATGGTAATACTCCTAAAAGAGTAGCAGTAGGGTAACAACCAGGTCCTGCTACTAATCTAGCTCTCTTTAACTCATCTCTATAATACTCTATTAATCCATATACTGCACTATCTAAATGTTTTTTATCTTCATGTTTACAGTAAAACTTCTCATAGGTCTCTAACTCTAAACGGTAATCAGCAGATAAATCTACTACCTTTACTCCTCTATCAATTAAATCTTTTGCAAATCCCATAGAGGCTTTATGAGGCAAGGCTAAAAATACTAAATCACAATTTTTTATAACTCCATTAATAGAGGCAGACTCAACACTGTAAGTTATAACTCCATCTAAAGATGGGTGTATATTTTCTATTAGAGTATCTCCTGTAGTTGTAGCAAGATATGTCAATCTAAATTTAGGGTGAGCTATAATCATTTTTATTAATTCTAAACCAGTATATCCACTAGCTCCAACAACACCTACTTTTATCATTAATCTATCTCTTTCATACAATAGATATTCTCAATATCAAAAACTTTTTTCCCACTTGGTAGATTAATCTCAACCTCATCTCCTTCCTCTTTTCCTAATAATGCTCTACCCATTGGTGAGCTTATTGATATATATCCTATCTCTGGATTTGACTCTTGTGAACCTACTATAGTATAAGATACTTCATTATCATCATCTTGGTCAATAAGTTCTACAGTTGAACCAAAGCTAACTCTTTTATGTGTTAAAGTTGATGGATTAATTATATGGGCTCTACTAATTAAATCAGTTAATTCAATAATTCTAGCTTCCATTAATCCTTGTTTCTCTTTAGCAGAATGATATTCTGCATTCTCTTTTAAATCCCCTAACTCTCTTGCTGTATCAATGACCTTAGCAATAGCAACCCTCTCCACTGTTTTTAGATGCTCTAACTCTTTTGAGAGTCTATTAAATGTAGCTTTTAACATTGGTTCTTTCTGCATGGATATTCCCTTTTCCAATATAGTTTTAATTTAGGTTATTATATCATAATATATTTATTAAAGGAAATATATGAATAGTATATTAGTTTTAGAATTAATTGTTGGCATTATAGTTAGTTTTACCCTCTTAGGTATTTTTATATGGGCTATAAAAAATGGTCAGTTTGATGATAGTAAAAAGATGATGGAGTCTCCTCTTTTTGATACTCCAGAAGATTTACAAAGAGCTGTTGAGCAAGAGAGAAGAGTTAAAGAGTTAAAGGAGAAAAGGCTTAATCAAAATAAAGAAAAAGACTCAAATAGTAATGAGTAATATAATTAAATATTTTAAAATATCTATCTTTTATATAGATAATATAAAATTAACAATTAGACTCTTATCGTAGATTTTTATTAAACTTTTAAGTATATATTAATGGTTATCTATATAAGATAAAAGTTAGATAGTGCCGTTTTGGCATTACTCTATTCAAATTTTTATAGGAGGTATTGATGCAAAGCAATGCACAACTTGAGTATGATTACTCGGTAGTAAAACTATTTACTTTTGCTACAATTTTGTTTGGTATCATTGGTATGACAATCGGTGTAATTATCGCTTTTCAACTTGCATTTCCAGAGTTAAGTAACTTAGCTGGAGAGTATGGAACATTTAGTAGATTAAGACCATTACATACAAATGGAGTAGCTTTTGGTTTTACCCTTAGTGGTATTTTTGCGACATGGTACTATGTTGGACAGCGAACTCTAAAGATGTCTCTAAAAGAGTCTAAGTTCCTAATGAGAGTGGCTAAATTACATTTTTGGCTCTATTTTATAACTATACTTTTAGCAGTGGTAACACTTATCTCAGGTTACACAACTTCTAAAGAGTATGCAGAATTAGAGTGGCCACTTGATTTACTAGTAGTAGTATGGTGGGTTCTTTGGGGTGTAGCTATGTTTGGAATGATTGGTATGAGAAGAGAGAGAGCAATATATGTATCTATTTGGTACTATATGTCATCATTTTTAGCTATAGCTATGCTCTATATCTTTAACAATATGGAAGTTCCAACAATTTTCTGGTCTGGTGATGCACCAAGTTCTATTATGCACTCTATATCTATGTATTCAGGTACAAATGATGCTTTAGTTCAATGGTGGTATGGACATAATGCTGTTGCATTTGTATTTACAACACCAATTATTGGTATAATATATTACTTTCTACCAAAAGAATCTGGACAACCTGTATTTTCATATAAGTTATCTGTTCTTGCATTCTGGGGATTAATGTTTGTTTATCTTTGGGCAGGTGGACACCACTTACTCTACTCAACAGTTCCAGATTGGATGCAGACTATGGGTTCTGCTATGTCAGTTGTATTAATTTTACCATCTTGGGGTAGTGCTATTAATATGCTTTTGACAATGAAAGGTGAATGGCAACAACTTCAAACATCTCCATTAATTAAGTTTATGATATTAGCATCAACTTTCTATATGTTAAGTACAATTGAAGGTCCTATTCAAGCTATTAAATCGGTAAATGCTATTGCTCACTTTACAGATTGGATTCCAGGGCATGTTCATGATGGTACTCTTGGTTGGGTTGGATTTATGATAATTGCAGGTCTATATCATATGGCACCAAGAATGTATAAAAGAGAGATATACTCTAAAAAGTTAATGGATACACAGTTTTGGTTACAAACAACTGGTATTGTTCTTTACTTTACATCAATGTGGATTGCAGGTATTACTCAAGGTATGATGTGGAGAGCTTATGATGATTATGGTTCACTATTATACTCATTTATTGATACAGTAGAAGTTTTACATCCGTACTATACACTTAGAGGTATTGGTGGATTATTTTATCTAACAGGGTTCTTTATGTTTGCATTTAATATGTATAAGACTGCAACATCAGGAAGAGTGCTCGACAAAGAGCCAGCAAACGCGTCACCTATGGCGTAATAAAGAAGGAGGTTAAGTATGTTTCATTGGTTAGAACAGAGACCATTTTTCTTTGCAGTAATGTTATTTTTGACAGTTGCATTTGCTGGATTTATTGAGATAATTCCAGATTTTGCAAAGGCTTCACAACCAGTAGTTGGTAAAAAACCATCTACAATATTGCAATTAGCAGGAAGACAAGTATATATTAAAGATAGTTGTAATGCATGTCATTCACAACTTATTCGTCCATTTAAAGCTGAAACAGATAGATATGGTATGTACTCTTTAAGTGGTGAGTATGCTTATGATAGACCATTCTTATGGGGTTCAAAAAGAACAGGTCCAGATTTACATAGAGTGGGGAATTATAGAACAACAGAGTGGCATGAAAATCATATGATGGACCCTGCAGCTGTTGTACCAGGTTCAATTATGCCAAAATATCCACATATGTTTACTAATTTAGCAGATATTGCTACAGCTTATGCAAATGCTAGTACTCAGAAAGCTGTATTTGGTACTCCTTATGACCAAAAGGGTATGCCAAAACTAGGTACATGGAAAGAGGCAAAAGCACAAGCATTAGCAGATGCTAAAAAGATTGCATCTGAGATGAAAAATCAGCAAGTTAAAGATATGGTTGCTGCTGGAAAAGTTCCAGAGATAGTTGCATTAATTGCATATTTAAATTCTTTAAAATAAGAGGTAGAAGATGAGTCAAGAGACGCTATTTACAATTGCAGGATATGGAAAATTTTTTATTACTCTTTTTATATTTATTATGTTCTATGGGTATGCCTATAGCATATATAAGAGACAGAAAACAGGAGAGAAGGATTTTGAGAAGTATTCTAATCTAGTTCTAAATGACTCTCTTGATTCTACTCCTCTTGAACCGAGATATAGAAAACAAGATAAAAACGATTAGGAGGAAATGACATGAAAAAAATGGTCATAGGTGGTATTATTCTTATCGTTGTTCTGATGGCAGCAACTTTCTTTATGGCAGGTGATGCTTTTCAGGGTGATGATTACATAAATGCTTTAACGATGTTGGGAGCATTGGCTATTATCTCTATTACAATAGCTACAGCTCTTAAGTATGTAAATCAGATTAAAAATGATACAGCAACAGGTGAGTTAGCTGATGAAAATTGGGACGGGATTGGTGAGTTTAAAAATCCAATACCTTCAGGTTGGGGAATTATATTTATAGGTACAATTATTTGGATGTTATGGTATTTCTTTATTGGATATCCAACAAATCAATTTTCTCAAATTGGTCAATATAATGATGAGGTAAATGAGTATAATAGCAAATTCAAAGATAAGTGGAAAAATCCAAGTAAAGAGACACTTGAAGCTATGGGTGAATCAACTTTCTTAGTTCAATGTTCTCCATGTCATGGTGTTGATGCAGAGGGTATTGATGGTAAAGCTCAAGATTTAACTCATAGAATTAGTAAAAAACAGGTTCTATATACTATTAAACATGGACAACACTATTTAAATTATGCAATGGGTGCTATGCCTCCATTAATGGCACAGGGTGCTGATGCTGAAGCCATTGCTACATATGTAGCTGGTGGATTAAAGGGTGAAGCTCCTGCTGCATTTGCTACTTGTGCATCTTGTCATGGTCCAGATGGTAAAGGTATGAATGGAATGGCTCCAAACCTAAAAGAGTATGATGAGACACTTGTTAAGCATGTATTAGAGAACGGTAAAAAAGGTTCTATTGGTACAATGCCTAGCTTTAAAGGTCGTCTAAATGAGACTCAACAAAAAGCAGTTGCAGCTTTCCTAAGCTCAATTAAAGCAGAATAGAAGGAGGGTAATATGGCAGGAAATACACAGATTGACCCAAGAACAGAGGGTGGACTTTTTAGTTTTATGCATGGTTTAATTGGTTATTTTGTTTTCCTTGGATTGTTTCTTACTATAGTTGTTGTATTGACAACTTTAGCAATAACAACACAAAATACAAATTCTACTAACTATTATAAGATTAATCAAGATTTAAATGTATTAACAAAAAATAGTCCAGATAATTATAAACAGCGTATAAATGTAAAGGAGTAGTGATGGATAAAATTATAGGAATTTTACTTGTTATCTCAGCAATTGTTACAATTATGCTCTCATTTGGTGATCCAACTAGAGTATTTGTTGGTTAAATGAGAATAATAGTATTAAAAATAGGAGTGCTTTTTGCACTTCTAATAGGTTTTACAACTACACTTATATCTGATAACTCTATTCCAACTCTAACAAAATCTAAATTTATACTAAGTGGTTCTAAAATGATTGACCCTCGCTCTATTGCTAAAATAGATGAGATGGGAAATGAACTCTTAGATAAAACAGGTATTAGTGTATATATTTATGCTAAAGAGAGTTATAGTAATAGAAAATTTAATAACATGAAAGATAAAATTTCATTTATTAAAAGTTATGAAGCAAATATTACAAAAAATCTAAAAAATCCCTATATAGTTCTTACAACTTCATTAGAAGATACTCATATAAATCTTTTAATAAGTAGTGATATTAAGGGAATTTTAGATAAAGATGATATTTTAGATAAATATATTATTCCGCTTCTCGCATCAAAAGATAAAAATAGTATGTATGCTAAGGTATCTGCTGCAATGTTTAATGGTTATGCCGCAATTACAGATAAAGTTGCAGAGGCTAAAGGGATTGAATTAAAGTCTAGTATTGGTAGTGTTGGTACAGTAACCTCTACAATATGGAGAGTAGCTATGTACACTATTTTAGTTATAGGCTTAATTTTTTATACTATAGCTGTATTAAAATCTAAAAAGGATTGATGTGAAGATACAAAAATATAAATTTTGGCTACTCTTCTTTTTTCTTATATTTGGTTTTACTTTTGGTATGATTATATGGACAATAAAGAGTACAATAAGTGAACCTGTATATGAAGATAATAGTTTTTTAAGTAGTTATCATATTGTAGATAGTAACTATAATAGTATGATGAGTGATAATAAAGAATTTTTAAAGCTATATAATATTAGTTTTGATATTAATGGACATGAGGTAGGATTTGTTGTTAGAGATATCTTTCTAGGACAACGCTCTTTAGAGAAAAATCATATACATAGAGACTTTTTAAGAGTTGGTCAAAATAGTATTAAGGTATCTATTAAAGATAAGAATAGCTCAAAAGCTATATCTAATGCTAAAATAGAGCTTCTTTTAACTCGTGCTATAGAGAATAATGGAGATATTGAGATAAAAGATTTTACTTTTAAAGATAATCTATACTCTACAGTTACTAAAATACCATTTAAAGGGCATTGGAATTTAACAGGAAGAGTTATAGTTAATAATAATAGAGGTTACTTTTTTATAAAAACAAATGCCAAATAGAAATCCCATTAAAGGGATTTTTAATCTAACTTCAAGACAGCCATAAATGCCTCTTGTGGAACATTTACACTTCCAATAGCTTTCATTCGCTTTTTACCAGCTTTCTGTTTCTCTAATAGTTTTCTTTTTCGTGTAATATCTCCACCATAACATTTAGCAGTTACATTTTTACCCATAGCTTTTACATTGGTTCTAGCTATAATATTATTTCCAATACTAGCTTGAATTGCAACTTCAAATAGTTGTCTTGGGATTAACTCTTTTAAGCTATTTACAAATGCCAATCCTCTACTTCTTGCCTTCTTTTCAGGTACAATAATAGATAGTGCATCTACAACTTCACCTGCTACTCTTATATCCAATTTTACTAATTTTCCTTCTCTAAATCCTATTGGCTCATAATCAAAACTTGCATACCCCTTTGTTGTGCTTTTAAGTTTGTCATAGAAATCCATAACTATCTCATTCATTGGAATATCATACTCTAGGAGGACTCTTGTCTCATTAATATAGTCCATCTTAACTTGAATACCTCTCTTATCATTAAGAAGTTTTATAATATTTCCTAAAAACTCACTTGGAGTCAAAATAGTAGCTTTAATATATGGCTCATATATCTTAGCTATATTTTGTGCAGGTGGCAAATCAAAAGGGTTTTGGATAGTTATTCTCTCTCCATTTGTCTTCTCTACCTCATATATAACAGTCGGAGCTGTTGCAATTAGTTCAAGATTAAACTCTCTCTCTAACCTCTCCTTAATTACTTCCATATGTAACATACCTAAAAATCCTGTTCTAAAGCCTGAACCTAAAGCTAGTGAGCTCTCTGGTTCAAATGAGATAGAGCTATCATTTAGTTTAAGTTTATTTAAGGCATCTCTTAAATCTTCAAATTTATCTGTCTCTATTGGGTAAATTCCTGCAAATACAAATGGTTTTGCACTTTCAAATCCCTCAATAGATTTAGCTGTTGGATTTTTAGCATCTGTAATTGTATCTCCAACTTGAAGTCCATCAACACTCTTTAATCCTGTTACAACTATGCCAATCTCTCCTGTATTTATTGAGTCTGTCTTTATAGGAGCAATAGGGTTAGGATACATTAAATCTAATACTTGATGCTCCTCTTTTGTACTCATAATTTGTACTTTCTGCCCCTTTTCTATTTTCCCCTCATAGACTCTAACTAGAGCTAATGCACCTAAATAGTTATCAAACCAACTATCATATATAAGTGATTTTGTTGGAGCATTCTCATCTCCATTTGGTGCTGGTATTCTACCCACAATCGCCTCTATAAGTTCAGGAACTCCCTCTCCTGTCTTTGCAGATACTAGTGAGTGTTCAGTACAATCTAATCCTATAGCCTCTTCAACCTCTTCTAGTACTCTATATGGCTCGGCTGATGGCAAATCTATCTTATTTACAACAGGTATTAACTCCAAATCATTCTCTAAAGCTATATATACATTCGCAATAGTTTGAGCCTCAACACCTTGGGCTGCATCTATAATAAGTAATGCCCCCTCACTAGAGGCTAGAGAGCGACTAACCTCATAAGAGAAATCGACATGTCCAGGAGTATCTATAAGATTTAATATATAGTGTTCTCCATCTTTTGCAATATAATCAAGTCGTACACTTTGTGCTTTAATTGTAATGCCTCTCTCTTTTTCAATATCCATAGTATCCATAACCTGAGAGGACATCTGTCTATCTGTAACTGCTCCACACTCTTGTATTATTCTATCTGCTAGAGTCGATTTTCCATGGTCAATATGTGCAATAATCGAAAAATTTCTTATATGAGATTGTGGTACTTTTTTTGACATTTTACTCCAATATTGTATTTAATTTGTCTCAAATAGAGAGTTGACACTCTCATTATTATATACTCTTCTAATAACCTCACCCAGCATCTTAGCAGTTGATAGAACTTTAATCTTCTTTGATGTTTTTGTTATTGGGATTGTATTTGTAATTACCAACTCATCAAGTTCACCATTTTCTAGTCTATCATAAGCAGGACCAGAGAGTACAGGGTGGGTACAACATGCCATAACAGAGGTTGCCCCTTTTTTCTTTAGTGCAGAAGCAGCTTTAACCATAGTACCTGCAGTATCAATCATGTCATCAATCATAATAACATCTTTCCCTGCTACATCACCAATAATATTCATAACTTCAGAGTGATTAGCCTTCTCTCTTCTCTTATCAACGATAACCATATCTAATCCCATAGTTTTAGCAAAATATCTAGCTCTTGCAACTCCACCAATATCTGGACTTGCTACAATAGGATTTTTTAAATTTTTAGATTTTACATATTCATTAAATAATACTGCTCCATATAAATTATCTACAGGAATATCAAAAAAACCTTGAATTTGGGAAGCATGTAAATCAACTGTAACTACTCTTGTAATACCTGCTGTCTCCATAAGATTAGCCACAAGTTTAGCTGAAATCGGTACTCTTGGTTCTGCTTTTCTATCTTGTCTAGCATATCCATAATATGGTACAACTGCTGTAATAGATTTAGCAGATGAACGCTTTAGCGCATCAACCATAATAAGTAACTCCATTAAATTTGCATTAGCAGGAGCTGATGTTGATTGTATAATAAATATATCTTTTCCTCGTACACTCTCTTTTATCTTAATGTTTATCTCTCCATCTGAAAATCGTGTAACTTTTGCAAGTGATAGTGGTTGCTCTAAATATTTTGAAATTTCTTTAGATAGTTCCACATTTGCTGTACCTGAAAAAAGCATATATCCTGTCATTATTATCCCTTAATATAATTATAGGGGAAATTTTACCAAAATTTAGTATAAAGCCCCTTTTTCATTAATAATTTTAAATTAGTTATATTTGCAACTATTATTAAATAAAACATAATTTATATTATTAAATAATTTATTTAAAATACAACCGCATAATTAAGTAATTCATAATAAAAAACATTATATAATATTTATGTTATCTAAAAACAAGAGAATAATTTGATGAGCTTATAAAACTAGAATGATTGAGTAGTAAAGATGTAAATTTTGGCATACAATAAATCCAAAAATTACTAATCTCTTCAATTAAAATATATTTAGAAATAGGGAGAAATAAAAAATGAATAAGTTTGATGAAGAAAAAGAAAAAATACTTTATGAAAAATATATGGAAGAACAAGGTTTTATTAAAAGAAATAATCAATATATACTAGCTAAATATCCTACTCAAAAAAGTTATAAAGAAGAAAGATTAACATTTAATAGGAGAAATGATGTCAATAAACGATATTCAAGTTATATATAAAAATATAACTCTTATACAAAAATCATTAATTTCAAATGAAAATAAAGCAAATGAACTTAGAAAATCATTTGAAAAGCTTTTAAAAAAAGAATTAAATCTTGAATTGAATGATAACAGAGTATCACTATATGATATGATAAATTTATATATTAAAAAAAAACAAAAATATGATTTAGAATATGTGTGTCATGAATTAAGAAAAGATTTAAATCAATGGTCACATTATACAGATAAAAAATTAACAAATAAAGAGTTAAATAAATATTATGTAAGATTTAAAAATATTGTATATACCATTACAGGTGTAAAATATAAAGATAAACTTAATAGTAAGTCCTTTTCATTGGATAACTTGAAATTAAATTCAAAACAGAAAGAAGCAGTTTTATCAAAAAATAGAATAACCTTAGTAAGGGCTGGTCCTGGTACAGGAAAAACTTATCTGATAGTTGGAAGAATTTTAAATGAATTAAAAAATAGGAATGAAAAGAAAATTTTTGCATTGTCATTTACAAATAAGGCATCAACAGAATTACAAAATAGAGTAGATGATGAAATATTTCTTACTAATCTATCTAAATATAGAAATAATATCGATACTGCTACTATACACTCATTTGCATTACAATATATACAAGAATATTTTAAAGAGAATGAAAAAAAATTTAATTTTATTATTATAGATGATGATGAATATCAAGATATAAAAAATGATTTTATGGGAGATGAAGAAAAAATTAGATTATATTTAAAAAGTAATCATCTTTGGACATTTGATAATATTATAAATGTTTTTATTAAAACAATAAAAACAAATAAAAATTTTCAGAATTTTTTATCTAAACAACTTAATGAAATAATTATAGATGAAGCACAAGA
>JALWDJ010000031.1 GCA_027014605.1 Campylobacteraceae bacterium | reverse complement strand
CAGGTTGAAGATGGTTGCTGTTGGAGATGTGATAATCCTGTTACCCTTAAAGAGATGGAGGGGTACTATATAGATATTTTAAAGTATGCTAATGAGCTTTTAGAGGATTTAGAGCTACTTAAGGGTAAGTGGCCAAATCAAGTTTTAGCAATGCAAGAGAATTGGATTGGTAAATCTGAAGGATTAGAGTTTGAATTTAAGTTAACAGATAGTAGCAGAGATAGATTAGATGGAGATTTTGAGGGATTTAAAGTATTTACAACTAGACCAGATACAATATATGGTGTAACATATACAGCATTAGCTCCAGAACACCCTATTGTAAAAGCTCTTATAAAAAACAGTCTATTAGATATAGATACTATTAAGGCTATAGAGAAAATATCTAATATGAGTGAGGTTGAGAGAGCTAAAGCAGGTAAAGAGGGGTATAATTTAGGAATAAAGGTAATCCACCCATTGACAAAAGAGGAGATACCTGTATGGGTTGCCAATTTTGTATTGATTAGTTATGGTGGTGGTGCTGTTATGAGTGTTCCTGCCCATGATGAGAGAGATTTTGAGTTTGCAAAAGAGTATAGTTTACCAATAAAATATGTTATTAGTGGATATAGAGAGGGCTTCCCATATATAGGTGATGGAGAGCTTATTAACTCTAATGAGTTCTCTAATATGCCAAATCAAGATGCAAAGAGAGCCATTATAGAGCTTTTTGAGAGAGAGAAGTTAGGAAAAGGTACTATAAACTATAAACTTAGAAATTGGGGAGTATCAAGACAGAGATATTGGGGTGCGCCAATCCCTCTTGTTCACTGTAAGAGTTGTGGATTGGTAGCTGAAAAGCTAGAAAATCTACCAATTACTCTTCCTGAAGATGTTGTAATCTCGGGAGAGGGAAATCCATTAGAGAAGCACCCAACATGGAAAAATTGCCTATGTCCTAAGTGTGGAGCTAAAGCTACTAGAGAGACAGATACCTTAGATACATTTGTGCAATCTAGTTGGTATCAATTTAGATATGCTACCAATCCTAAAAAGTGGAATGATGTAGGAATTGATAAGAGTGATGTGAAATATTGGCTTGGAGTTGACCAATATATTGGTGGAATTGAACACGCTATATTACATCTACTCTATGCTAGATTTTTTACAAAAGCCCTAAGAGATTTAGGATTTATAGATGATTTAAAAGAGCCTTTTGATAGACTATTGACTCAAGGTATGGTTCTAATGAATGGGGCTAAGATGAGTAAATCAAAAGGAAATACTGTTGACCCTGATAAGTTAATCTCTAAATATGGAGCAGATACAGCAAGACTATTTATACTATTTGCATCACCTCCACAAAAAGAGTTAGAGTGGAATGATAGTGCAGTTGAGGGGGCTTTTAGATTTCTAAAAAAGCTATATGATAGAAAATCTAAGGTTACTACCAACTCTATGCCAACCATTAACCATACCATTCTATCTAAGGAAGAGAAGTGTGCAAGAGCTAAGGTTTATGAGGCATTAGAGAAATCTATAAATGTATATGAGAAGACATTTGCATTTAATACACTAATTGCCAGTTGTATGGAGGCTCTAAATGCACTTGATAGACAGAATAACCATCTAGTATGGAGTGAGGGATTATATATTATACTACATCTATTAGAGCCAATTACTCCACATATCTGTTCAGAACTTAGCGAAGAGCTATTCTCTTCTGCAAATCTAAAGGGGAAGATAGATATTATTGATGAGGTTTTCGTTCAAGATACTATAACCTTAGCAGTAGCAGTAAATGGAAAGAGAAGAGGAGAGATAGAGGTTGGCTCAGATGCCTCAAAAGATGAAATTATCTCTACTGCAAAGGGTAGGGTAGAGAAGTGGTTAAAAGATAAAAGAGTTATAAAAGAGATAGTTGTACCAAATAGGTTAGTTAATATTGTGGTAAAGGGTTAATATTTGATAATAATTCCAGCAAGAGTAGGTTCAAGTCGTTTTCCAAATAAGGTTTTAGCAGATATAGATGGTACTCCCATGGTTATCTGCACAGCTCAAGCTGTCTCATCTATTGATAGTGTTGCTATTGCTACTGATAGTAGAGAGGTTGTAGAGATAGCAAAAGATTATAATATAGATGCTATTATGACATCTTCAACTCATCAATCAGGAACAGATAGAATATATGAGGCATCTTGCAAATTGGATTTAGATGATAATGAGATAGTTATAAATGTTCAAGCAGATGAGCCATTTATTGAAAAAGAGGTGGTTCAATCTGTTTTTAATCTAACTAAAACAAATATGGATAATAGTAAAATAGTAATGAACTCATGTTTTAAATATATAAACAATCCAGAAGCAGATGACCCAAATATTGTAAAAGTTGTAACTGATGATAATAATATTGCACTCTATTTCTCAAGAGCTAAAATCCCATACCCTAGAGACCACCATTTTGACAGATACAAAGGACATATTGGAATTTATGGATTTACTAAAAAATCATTAGAGAGATTTTGCAAACTTCCAATATCTCCAATAGAGAGAATTGAAAAACTTGAACAGCTTAGAACACTATATTATGGATATGAAGTTGCTATGGTAGAGGTAGAGACAGATAGCTTTGGTATAGATACGCCTGAAGATTTAGAGAGGGCATTAGAATTTTTTAAAAGATAAATTATTGATTTTTTATCTCTAATTAAAAAGTTAGAGATAATCTAAATCCATATATTATCTATTAATCTAGTATTCCCTACCTTACCAGCTACCAATAGAATAGAATTTTTAAGTTCTATTTTATCTATAGAGTTAAATTCTCTATCTACTATAGCTATATACTCTATCTCAATATCTCTCATTATCTCTCTCATCTCTTTTTCTATACTCTTCTTATCTAATATATTTTGCATTACCAATTTTGATGCTCTCTTTAGAGAACGAGATATAGAGAGTGCTTTTAATCTTTCATCTTTAGTTAAATATACATTTCTACTACTAAGAGCTAACCCATCACTATCTCTAATAATATCACAAGGAATTATCTCTACATTTATAAAATAGTCTTTTACCATTTGTGTAATTAATGTTAACTGTTGTGCATCTTTCTTTCCAAAATATGCTCTAAATTTCTCTGGTTTATTGAATGATACTATATTAAAAAGTTTCATAACAATCTGTAAAACACCATCAAAATGTCCTGCTCTCTTCGCCCCTTCTAGGATAAAACCTCTAATTGCAGGTGCTTCAATTCTAAGCTCATCTCTATTATATATACTATTTATAGTTGGCATAAATAGAATATCAACATTTGCCAACTTACATATTTTTTTATCTGCTTTTTCTCTTCTTGGATATTTGTCTAAATCTTCTCCTTCTAAAAACTGTGTAGGATTTACAAATATTGATACTATAACTATATCATTCTCATCTCTAGCTTTTTTTATTAGACTTAAATGTCCCTCATGTAAAGCACCCATTGTTGGAACAAATCCAATACTTCCATTTAACTCTTTTATCTTCTCTTTTAACTCTTCTACTAAATTTACTACTAACATAATTATCTCTCTATTTTTTACACTATTATATGGAATTAGGATATATTCTCTCTTAAAATATATCTAAAAAAGCCAATACTCACACCTCTTTAGTTAAAATATCATCAATATATTTAATAAAAAAGGACAGATTTGAAACGATATAATATAGCTGTTGTTGGAGCTAGTGGAGCTGTTGGTGAAGAGATTTTTAGAGTCTTAGAGGAACAGAACTTTCCAGTAGGTGAGATTTTACCACTAGCGAGTATAAACTCTGTTGGAAAAATCATAGAGTTTAGAGAAAAAGAGTATAAGATAGAGGAGCTTACAACTGATGTATTTATAGATAGAGATATTGATATTGCATTTTTTAGTGCAGGTGGTTTGGTTTCAGCAAAATATGCTAAATATGCAGTTGAGGCAGGAGCTGTAGTAATTGATAATACTAGTCATTTTAGAATGATAGATAGAGTCCCATTAGTAGTACCTGAGGTTAATCCCGAAGATATAGAGCTGTGGGAAGATACAGGTATTATTGCAAATCCAAACTGCTCTACTATTCAAATGGTACAACTTTTAAAACCTCTTGATGACTTATATGGTATAAAGAGAGTAGATGTTAGTACATATCAAGCTACCTCTGGAGCTGGAAAATCAGGAATGGAGGAGCTTGTTATGCAGATGAAAGACTTTTTTGCATTTAAACTTGATGAGAGCGAAGTTAAGGCATTTGCTCATCAGATTGCACTAAATGTAATCCCACATATTGATACTCCTCAACCAAATGGATATACAAAAGAGGAGATGAAAATGGTAAATGAGACAAATAAGATTATGCATTCAAATTTTGCCATAAGTGCTACTTGTGTTAGAGTTCCTGTATTAAGAAGTCATAGTGAGTCTATTACTATTACTTTTAATGAAGGTGTAGATATAAGTGTAGAGAGAGCTAGAGAGGCTCTAGCAAATTTTGAGAATGTAAAGGTTATTGATGATTTAGAAAATAATAAATATCCAATGCCAATAACTGCTACTGATACTGATTATACTTATGTTGGTAGAATTAGAAAAGATCTATTTTCTCCAAATATTTTACATATCTGGGGAGTAGCTGACCAGATTAGAGTTGGTGCTGCTACAAATGCAGTTAGAATTGCTCAAAAGTGGATAGAATTAGAGGATTAAAATGAAATTTATAGAGAATTTTTTTGAGGGTTTTTTGTGGAATAGTAGATTTTTTGTACTACTTGCAGTAATATTTTCTATGATAGGAGGAATTTCACTTTTAATTGTAGCAAGTGTTGATATATGGAATGTTGTAGCTACTGTATTTAATACATATATAAACCATCTACACCCTGAAAATTTTCATGAAGAGATAGTAGGTGGACTTATTGGTGCAGTCGATTTATATCTCATGGCTGTTGTTATGCTTATTTTTAGTTTTGGATTATATGAGCTTTTTATTTCTAAGATAGATGTAGCAGAAAAGGTTGGTGCATCAAGAATTTTAGAGATACATTCATTAGACCAACTGAAAGATAAACTAGGAAAAGTTATTATAATGGTACTTATTGTAAATTTCTTTAAACAGGTTTTACATACAAGTTACCATGGAGCATCAGAGATGTTATTTTTTTCTTTTTCTATCTTAGCTTTAGCACTTGGATTATATTTTTTACATAAGGGAGGAACTCATTAATGAGTAAAATTTTTGTAGATGCCTGTTTAGGTAGAGAGACTCCATATACACCTGTATGGATGATGAGACAAGCAGGTAGATACTTACCTGAATATATGGAGGTAAGAGCTAAAGCAGGTAACTTTCTAAACTTATGTCACAATCCTAAAATGGCATCTGAAGTGACTCTTCAACCTCTTGATATTGTTGGAGTTGATGCAGCTATTCTATTTTCAGATATATTGGTAGTTCCAAATGAGATGGGTATGGAGTTAGAGTTTATTAAGGGGTTTGGACCTAAATTTAATGACCCTATTAGAAGAGAAGAGGATTTAGATAGATTAATTGGTGGAAAAGAGGCATCAGATAGACTAACTTATGTATATGAGACTATTAAGATTTTAAGAAAAGAGTTAGATGGAAGAGGAGATGAGAAGGCTCTAATTGGCTTTACAGGAGCTCCTTGGACTTTAGCTACATATATGATTGAGGGGCAAGGCACAAAAACATATAATATTTGTAAAAAGATGATGTATTCTAATCCTAAACTTCTCCATAAAATATTAGCAGAAGTTACAGAGGTTGTTAAGTACTATATGGAGTCTCAGATAAAATCAGGTGTAGATGTTGTTCAGATATTTGATAGTTGGGCTAGTGCTATTGAACCTGCTAAATATGATGAGTTTAGCTGGAAATACATAATAGAGATAGTTGATTATCTAAAATCTAAATATCCAGATACTCCTATCATTCTCTTTCCAAAAGGTATTCCTGCATTTTTAGATAAAGTTTATGGTAATTTTGATGTATTTGGTGTTGATTGGAGTACCCCTATGGCATTAGCTAAAGAGAAGTTGGGAGATAGATATGTTCTTCAAGGAAATATGGAGCCGTGCAGACTCTACTCAAAAGAGGCAACAACAGAGTGTGTTGAGTCATTAGCCAATACTATGAGAGATGGAAGACACATATTTAATTTAGGGCATGGAATACTTCCTGATGTTCCTGTAGAGAATGCAAAACATTTTGTAAGTGAGTGTAAAAGAGCCTCAAAACGAGATTAATTTTTTTAAAAGGTAGTAGATGAGAGCATTACTTAGTGTAAGTGATAAGAGTGGTATTGTTGAGTTTGCAAAGGGTTTAGAGAGTTTAGGTTGGGAGATAATCTCAACAGGTGGAACTTATAAAAAGTTAAGTGAAGCTGGAGTAGTTGTTATTGAGATTGATGAGGTTACTAAGTTTCCAGAGTGTTTTGATGGCAGAGTTAAGACTTTAAACCCATATGTTCATGGTGGAATTTTATATAAAAGGGATAGTGAGTCACATAAGCAACAGGCTAAAGAGCTTGGATTAACCGGAATTGATTTAGTATGTGTTAATCTATACCCATTTAAAGAGACAATAGAGAGAACTGATGATTTTAGCGAAATTATAGAGAATATAGATATTGGAGGGCCTACTATGGTTCGCTCTTCAGCTAAAAATTTTCAAGATGTATTAATTGTTACTACTCCTAATGATTATAATTTAGTATTAGATGCTATAAAAGATAAAAAAGATACTTTAGAGTTTAGAAGAAATCTAATGATAAAAGCATTTGAGCATACAGCAAACTATGATGTAATGATAGCAAATTATATGAACCAGAGATTTAATAGTGGATTTGGAGAGTATCAATTTATCGCAGGAAAAAAGGTATTTCAGACAAGATATGGAGAGAACCCACATCAAGATGGAGCATTATATGAGTTTAGAGACCACTTTAGCCAAAACTTCAAACAGATAAAGGGTGAAGCGAGTTTTAATAACCTTACAGATGTAAATGGAGCTTTAAAGATTGCTACTAGTTTTGGAGATGAGAATGCTGTATGTATTGTTAAACATGGTAATCCATGTGGATTTGCAATAAAAGATACTCTTCTAAACTCATACAAAGAAGCACTAAAGTGTGACCCAATATCAGCTTTTGGTGGAGTTGTTGCTATTAATGGAATTGTAACTAAAGAGTTGGCTTTAGAGATGAATAAGATTTTCCTAGAAGTAATTATTGCAGGAGATTTTGAACCTGATGCAGTTGAAGTCTTTAGTAAGAAAAAGAGAATAAAACTCTTCTCACAAGGCTCTAAAAAGTTAGTAAGAGCTAAAGATAAGTATGACTTTAAACATATAGATGGTGGATTTGTATATCAAAATAGTGACTGTATATGTGATAATGAGGTAAAAAATGCTCATCTAAAATCTAAATTTGAAGCGTCTGCACAAGAGAAAAAAGATTTAGAGATAGCTTGGAAAGTTGCAGGACTTACAAAATCAAACTGTGTTGTATATGTTAAAGATGGTGTAATGGTTGCTGTTGGAATGGGAATGACAAGTAGAGTTGATGCAGCACAGTGTGCATTAAAAAAGGCTAAAGAGGTTGGATTAGATGTTAGTGGCTCTGCTATGGCAAGTGAGGCATTTTTTCCATTTAGAGATAGTATAGATGCTGCTGCTAAAGCAGGAGTTAAAGCAGTTATTGAACCAGGGGGAAGTATTAGAGATGATGAAGTTATAGAGGCATCTAATGAACATGGTATATCTCTATATTTTACAACAGTAAGACACTTTTTACATTAGAATTTAAACTAAATATACACAATTATTAGATAATATCCTTTTTCATTTAATTTAAATTAAAATAAAAAGGATATGTTAATGAGAAAAATATTCACACTACTATTTCTATTTAGTTATGTTCTATTTGCAGAGGTAATTAATATAGAAGCAACTCCAGAGTTTGTAAATAATACAAAGATGAAGATTATTGATATTAGGACTCCTCATGAGTGGAGAGAGACAGGAATTGTGAAGGGTTCTTATACACTTACATTTTTTGATGAGAGAGGAAATTATGATATTGAGGGTTTTTTAAATGCTTTAAATAAGATAGTTAAAAAAGATGAGAAATTCGCTTTAATATGTAGAACAGGAAGTAGAACGAGTATGGTATCTAATTTTTTGGGAAATAAGCTAAATTATCATGTTGTAAATCTTAGAGGAGGGATTGTAAATCTTCTTAAAAATGGTTATATAACTCAAAAATATAAATAATAAAAATTAATTATTTATTTTTAATAAATAGATAGAATAAAAAAAATTCTTTCTTTTATAAAATTTTACTTTTCTACTAATTTTTATGTAAAAATAAGTAGAAACCCTTTAAATATAGTGACTTTTGATTATAAATAGTGTATAATTACATTAAGGTTTAAATACCTTATTTAACCTGAGTGGTTCGATGACTGTAATATGTGGTCCAACATTATCAATTGTAGGACATGTAGTTGACTTGGGAGTGGATGGTTTCGTTTGAGTAGCTAATCCCTATGAGAAATTGTCCCCAAAGAGTCACTCTCTCCTACCTTTTTTGGCTTTTTAGGGCCTGTTCTTAACAGAACGGCCACTTGGGATTATTTACTAAAACTTTTTATAATCTCCAATAGACTATCCATTTGAGCTATTGCATTATCTTTATTTTTTGAATCTCTTATCTGTTCGACTAAATGTCCTTTTGCAAAGTGTTCTATATATGAGTTAATCATTCCATTTATAGCTCCTTTAATAGCGCTTAATTGTCTAACAATTTCATAAGGGTCTTTCTCTTCTTTACAATTTATATCTTTAGCTAATTTCTTTTTTAGAGAGTTTACTTGTCCAGAAATTCTATTTATTCTGTTGATTAATTTTTTACTCTCAATATCACATTGATACATTACAACCTCCTATACAGCTTTTTTTTGATTCTGTTTGGATAAGAATATGGTTAAATCCAAAATCTTTTAATCTATATTTTATTTTATCTGTTATCTTCTCTATCTCTTTTAAATTTAAATCTTCCAATACAAGATGAAAAGAGATAAAGTTATGATTAGAGCTTGGTTTATATATATGTAAATCATGATAATCGATATTGATAATTTTATCTAATTGCTCTTTTGAAATATCTATTATATTGATATCCATTAGGGATAAAAAACTTTTTTTTAATAGAGGATAAGAGTGTTTTAGTATATACAGAGAGAAGATAATTGTAAAAATACTATCTATATAGTAAATTTTGAAATAGTAGATAAAAATACCAGCAATAACAACTCCAACAGATATTAAAGCATCATTTAACATATGTAGATAAGCAGATTTTATATTAATATCTTTCTCATGAGAATGTCTAGAGTGATTATGTCCATCACATCTATTAATAGAGATGGAATTTAAAATATAAGCACTAATTCCATTGGCAATAGTTGCGACAATTCCAACTATAATCATATATGTAGGTTCTATAGTTTCAGGATTAAAAAATCTATTAATAGCTTCATAAATCATATAAAGTATAGTTAAAAATAGGAACATACTATTTATAAATCCAGCCATCATTTCGGCTTTTAAAAAGCCAAAAGTATATTTAAAAGTAGCTTTTTTTCTTCCTAATTGTAAAGCTATATAGGTAATTATAATTGCAATTATATCTCCTATATTATGTAGAGCATCAGCAATTAAAGCAAATGAGTTTGACATTAAACCAAAACCTATTTCACCAAATATTATTATTAAGTTAAACATGATAATTAGTAATATCTTTTTTTCTTTAGACATAAGATAGCCTTTAATATAATATAGTGGGGTATAGTATATCAAATTTAATTTAAAAAAAAGATTATCTTCTATTTAATTGAAGATAATCTCTTTAAATAGTAACCTAATTTAGTTTACAGTTACTTCAACCGGAGTACCTTCCCATATACCATGTTTTGTACAGTATCCATGAGCTACTAATTTGAGTTTTTTACCTTTTGGAATAATTGTAAATGTAGTTGTATTATGAGCTTTTGTATTTCCTAAAGTTCCAGGGACATATGTAGCTCTTGCTAATAGTGTATCTCCATTATATAGAGTAACTGACTCAATATAGTGGTCAAAATCATCAGGATGACTATATTCATTACCCATTTTAACTGTTACCTCAAATGGCTCTCCTGCTTTTGCTTCACTAGCACAGTGTATAAATGGAGAGTGTCTATCTATAAGATCTTTTTTTGCTTCTCTATCTATCTCTGATATATCTTGATATTTATGAATTTTTGGCATATTAGTTCCTTTTATTATATTTTATAATCAGATTATATCAGAAAAAGGTTCAATTGAGATAAAATTACTCTTAATTAAAAGAGTATTTTAAATTGTCTTGTAGCTTTTTTACTCAATCTTTTTATTAACTCCTTGGAAAGAAAACTCCGTCCTCTAAGATGGGGATGAATTTGGATAGGAAAATTATAATAAAAAATATATTTTAATAACTTAACATTTTTTTATTAAATATGATATTATATCACTATGAAAAATATTATGATAAAATTATTTCTACTTTTATATTTTACTCTTCCTCTTTTCTCTGAAGCTATTTTAACAATAGGTTATAGACCTAAAACTCTTTTAGATAAAATGCCTTCAAAAAATGTAGCTGATACACGAGATATAAAGCAAAATACTACAATCTTAGCAAAGCAAGTAAAGTCTATGAGTAGGTTGGAGCAGAAGCGTTATGATAGAGCTTATAATAGAAAGTTTTTTAGACCTTGGTTTAGAAAGAGAATGGGACTTTCTTGGAAGCAAAAAAATTGGCAATTCTTTTTTGCTAAACATAGAATGTATAACCGTTATGGAAAAAGAATTTCCAAAAGATGGTTTAAATATCAAATAAGAAATTCTAACTTTAGAGAGTATCAATCAATATTAAAATCGGCTATTACAATAAGGCATACAGATTTAAAAATATATCCAACAAAACGAGAATTTTATTATAATCCTAAAAAAATAGGAGAGGGTTTTCCTTTTGATTATAATCAAAACTCTTCTATTAATATAGATACTCCCTTAATTGTATCTCATTACTCTAAGGATAGAAAATGGGCTTATATTCGTTGCTCTTATGCTTATGGTTGGTTACCTGTCAAAGATATAGCATTTGTCTCTAAATCCTTTAAAAAACAGTTTATGAATAATAACTATGCTATAACTCTTAAAGATAATCTTTTTATTAAATATAAAAACTTTAAAAGTATTGTAAAGTTAGGGACTATTTTCCCTATAGATTTTAAAACTAAAAAGTATATGGTAGCAGTACGAGATAAAAATGGATATGCTAAAATAGAATTGGTAAATGTTAAGAAAAAATGGATTATTGCTAAAAAACCTATTTTATTTAACTCATCTAATGTAGCCTTAATATCAAACCAGTTAATTGGTGAGCCTTATGGTTGGGGTGGAAAGCTGTATGCAAGAGACTGCTCTAGCCTCACTAGAGACTTTTTTGCACCATTTGGTATATTTTTACGGAGAAACTCAAAAGAACAGCAATATGATGGAAAAAAAGTAATATCTATTAAAGGTATGTCACCAAAAAAGAAAAAGAGAACTATTTTAAAAAGAGCTAAACCTTTCCGTTCTCTACTCTATGTAAAAGGGCATATTGTCTTATATGTAGGGAAAAGAAGAGGTGAACCCCTAATTTTACATAACTATTGGGGTGCAAGATTAAAGAGTGGAAAAAAGTTTATTTTTGGAAGAGCGATTTTAACAACAACTCAAATAGGAAAAGAGCGTAAAGATATTAAAAAAAGAGTTATGTTATTAAATACTTTTTCCAAAATTATAAATTTTTAATAGTGTTGCTAACACATTCTTCTATTAAATTCTGTTTCTGCCTCTCTTTAACCTCTTTCCAACTCTTATAATCTTTTATAGTTCCATCTAATGGTTCAATTCTCTCTTGATATTTCTTTAACATTCTTTTAAAAATATCCTCATGCGTTCCTACAAATCTTTGTCGTTTTAATTTCTCTACCAATGTTATCCAACCCCATAACATATCACCTAATTCATCTTCTAAATGAGGACTGTTATTTGGTTTTATCTCCTCTTTTACCTCTTGAGCTTCTTGCACTATTGCATCTAGTAACCAATATGGGTTCATGAGGTCTTTATCTTCTCTGCTTATGTCTAGGTCGCATTTTTTGCTAACTAAGTCTATTGTTCTTTTTAAATTTTTCATTTTTCTTCCTATTCTATGAATATTTCTAAAACCGACAAGAAAAACCTATAAAAATCTCCAAAATAGTATTAAGAAATCTGTAAATCTTTACTTTATCGTTTGAGTAGCACTTGATAGCCACTCTTTACCTGCATCACTATTCCACTTCACACAGAGACACTATTAATCTCATATTGAAGATTTCTATTTAATAGAAGGAA
>JALWDJ010000030.1 GCA_027014605.1 Campylobacteraceae bacterium | reverse complement strand
ATGTTCTAAGAGACAAATTTTTAAATATTAATAGTTTCTCAGAATATAAAACTAAAGATTTAAAAAAAGAATCTATAAAATATATTCTTGAAAACTATTACAGGGTTGCCTAACTATAATTTTTTTTATAATTGATTATAGTTACAGCTAGTGAATTGTCTGTTTTGTGCTAGTTTTGGTGACTCTATCTAATAAAAAAAATAATAGATTGATTTATATCAATATTATTGTAGAATATGCTTAGATAATCTATCCCACACAGCTATTGCCTGTTTATGCTCTTTTACATCATGACATCTAATAATATTAGCTCCATTTTCTAATGCTTTTAGATGAATAGCTATAGTTCCTGCTAATCTATCCTCTACTGGAGTTGGAGTTATCATATCTATCATAGATTTTCTACTAGCACCTACCAATATTTGACACTGAAACTTTCTAAAATGGTTCATATTTTGAATAAGAATTATATTATGCTCTAATGTTTTTCCAAAACCAATACCAACATCTAATATAATATTATCTCTCTTCAAACCTAAAGATATGGCTTTTTCTGTTCTCTCTTTAAAAAAATCACTTACTTCAATCATAACATCATTATAAGTTGGATTATCTTGCATAGTTTGAGGAGTCCCTTTCATATGCATAATAGAGAGTTTTGCTCCATATTTAATAGCTAATTTAATAACCTCATCATTAGCTCCACCTGTAATATCATTAATAATATTAAATCCACTCTTTAAAGCATAATCTATAACATTTACAGAGTATGAGTCTATACTAAAAGATACCTTTTTATATAATTTTTTATCTCTAATTGCATCACAGATTGGTTTAACTCGCTTTAACTCCTCTTTACTACTAACTACTTTTGCATTTGGTCTGCTAGATACTCCTCCAATATCTATAATATTAGCTCCATCTCTTATCATCTGCTCTATTTTGGAGATTGCACTCTTATCTTTAAATCTACTCTCTTTAAAAAAGCTATCATCATTTGCATTAATTACACCCATTATCTCTACTGGATACTCTTTTATATTTAAAAAATCTCTTAAATTGTGAGCTAAATCTCTTAGACCAAATGGTTGAGCCAACTCCTTATATGATAGTATCTCTATATGTTTTTTTGTTCCAATTAAAAGACAATCATAATACTTCTCTTCAAAAGTAATTGCTCCAGCTGGTACTGCTAAATCAGCTCCTATACTTAGTGCATCTTGCTTTAAGATATTTATAGCAGGAGTCTTTAAATCTTTAATATAAAAATAGAGAAGCTCCATCTTTTTAGCCATGATAGTAACACCAGCACCATGAACCTTTAGATTTTTTAGAAACTTCTTACTATCTTTTATACTACCTAGTTGATATATATCCATTTAAATGACTCCATTTTATTTATAAGAATTATATTATGATTTTAATTAGTTAGTAGTTATTGAATAATTGCGTAGCTCTATTTTTTTATAAATTTAAGAAAAAGGATATAAGACATGAGATTAGAGCTACTATATAAATATTAAGTTTTAGAGAGACTTTTCTTTTAAAATTTATCAATTCTAATTGACTCTCATGGCAAAATTATAACATAAAAAATCTCATTTAAGGCATTAATTTTAAGATAAAATTAAAATATTTTAATAATTTTTTTAAAAATATTAAATTAAGATTTAACATGTTTTTTTTTGTTATTGTTAAAATAATATATAGATATTGATGTTTTTTTACACTTAACTTAAAGATAAATTTTCCTATTTTTAGATATATTACTTCTTAAAAAATAGGGGAAATAAATGGCAAATTTCAACACACACTTCGCAGTAGGAGCTATAGCATCTGCTACAATTAGCTCTACTCTTCTATCTATGACTATATTAAAACCTACAGAGGCAGTTATGGCATTTGCTATTGGAACTTTTGGTAGTCTAATGCCTGATATTGATTCAGACAACTCAAAAGCTATAGGAATAGGATTTACTATTATATCTCTACTTATTACAATACTATTTATCTTTGCAGAAGTTATAACATACTCAATAGTAGAACTTATTATTATGGGTGGAGCTATATTTTATACTATTAGATTTGGACTTATTGGAGCTTTTAGAAAAATATCAAGACATAGAGGAATGTTTCACTCAATTCCTGTTGCACTTATATGGGGGTTATTAACTACACTAATAGCCTATAATTTTTTTTATGTAAACAATTTAGTCTCATGGATATATGGACTTGTAATGTCATTTGGATATATTGTTCATCTTATATTAGATGAGTTTTATAGTGTTGATTTAGGAAATAGAAGAGTAAAAAAGTCAGCTGGAACAGCTCTAAAATTATTTAAACTAAAAAATCGTTCAGATATTATACAAAATATATTTATCTACTTCTTTCTAATAGCTCTATATCTTATTGCACCAGATATTGATGTATTAAAAAATGCTATATTTAGCAAGGAGGCTTGGATTAACTTTAAAGATGTAATACTTCCTCATGACGGGAGATGGTTTTTCCATTAAATAATATCCAAAACAACTTTTAGCTATAATCACGCAATTTTTAATATTAATAGTTAGGATAAGAAGTGATTACACTAAAAGAGGCTTTAACAAAAAGTAAAAAAGAGTTAGATAGATTAAGATTAGAGATGGAAGAGAAGGCAAAAGAGAGTAAACTAAATGCCTATATAGACTTTTCAAAGAGTGGTGATGGTGTTCCAATATTAATAAAAGATAATATTCAAGTAAAAGATTGGACTATTACAAGTGGCTCTAAGATACTTCAAGGCTATATTGCTCCATATAGTGCAACTGTTATAAAAAACCTAAAAGCTAATAGACTCTCTCCATTTGGTAGAGCAAATATGGACGAGTTTGCAATGGGTTCAACTACTGAAAGTTCATATTATGGAGTAACTAAAAATCCTTATGGAGAGGATCGAGTAGCAGGTGGAAGTAGTGGTGGAAGTGCTTCTGCTGTTGCTGGAGGTATTGCTATCTGTGCATTAGGGAGTGATACAGGTGGCTCAATTAGGCAACCTGCATCATATTGTGGGTGTGTTGGTATGAAACCGACTTATGGTAGAGTTAGCCGTTACGGTTTAGCCTCTTACGCCTCTAGTCTTGACCAGATTGGACCAATTACTCAAAATGTTGAAGATAGTGCTATACTATATGATATTATTAGCTCTTATGACCCAAAAGACTCAACAAGCTCAGATTTAGAACTAATCCCAACTGCTAAAAACTTAAATCCAGATAGAAAACTAAAAATTGCTGTAATAGATAACTATATAAAAGAGACTAGTAGTGATGTCCAGAGAGCTTATAATATAGCTATAGAAGCATTAAAACGAGAAGGACACACAATTATCCATAAAGAGATGACAAATACCAAATATGATATTGCTACATACTATATTGTAGCAACAGCAGAGGCTACAACCAACTTAGCAAGATATGATGGTATCCGTTATGGTAGTAGAGTTGAGGGAGATAATCTTCAAGAGACATATCTAAATAGTAGAAATCAGTTTGGAGATGAGGTAAAGAGACGGATTTTACTTGGAAACTTTGTATTATCTTCAGGATTTTATGATGCCTACTATCTAAAGGCTCAAAAAGTACGACATATTATTAGAGATGAATTTAATAAAATCTTTAAAGATGCAGATTTAATCCTATCTCCTATTGCACCAACTGTTGCACCTAAAATTGGAAGTTTTCAAGACCCTTTAGAGATGTATAAGAGTGATATGTTTACTATATCTGTAAACTTAGCAGGAGTTCCTGCTATATCTATTCCTATTAGTAGAGATAGTGAGGGCATGCCTATTGGACTTCAACTAATCGGAAATCTGTTTAGTGAACAAGTTCTATTTGATGGGGCAATGAGCCTTGAGAGAGCTGTAAATTATATATAAAAAGGATAAATATGAATATTAAAAAGAGAGCATTAACATTTGAAGATGTACTTCTAGTTCCACAACACTCAACAGTACTTCCAAAAGATGTTTCAATCAAAACAAATCTAACAAAAAGAGTAACTCTAAATGCCCCTTTAGTCTCTGCTGCTATGGATACAGTTACAGAGTATAGAACAGCTATTGCTATGGCTAGGCTTGGAGGAATTGGGATAATTCATAAAAATATGGATATAGAGTCTCAAGCTAAGCAAATAAGTAAAGTAAAAAAATCTGAAAGTGGAATTATTATTGATCCTATATTTATTTTACCAAATAAGTGTGTAAAAGATGCAGATGATTTAATGAGAGAGTATCATATATCTGGAGTACCTGTAGTTGATAGTAATATGAAACTCTTAGGAATTATTACCAATAGAGATATGAGATTTATTAGCGATATGAGTGCAAAGATAGAAGATGTTATGACAAAATCTCCACTTGTAACAGCAAAAGCAGGAACAACGCTTGATGAGGCAACTAAGATACTACAAAAACATAAGATAGAGAAACTCCCTATTGTTGATGAGAATAACACCCTTCATGGTCTAATTACCATTAAAGATATAGAGAAGAGAGAGCAGTTTCCAAATGCCAATAAAGATGAACATGGCAGACTTAGAGTAGGAGGGGCAATTGGAGTTGGACAGTTAGATAGAGCTAAAGCTCTAGTTGATGCTGGAGTTGATGTTATTGTATTAGATTCAGCACATGGACACTCACAAGGAATTATAGATACTCTAAAAGAGATAAAAGCAAATTTTGATGTTGATGTAATTGCAGGAAATATTGCAACTGCTAAAGCAGGAGTTGATTTAATAGAAGCAGGTGCAGATGCCTTAAAGGTTGGAATTGGTCCTGGCTCAATATGTACCACTAGAATTGTAGCAGGTGTTGGAGTTCCACAAATATCTGCGATTGATGAGGTGGCACTTGTTGCTAACCCTTTAGGTGTACCTGTAATTGCAGATGGTGGGATTAGATACTCAGGAGATGTAGCAAAAGCTTTAGCAGTTGGAGCAAGTTCTGTAATGTTAGGTTCAGCTCTAGCAGGAACTTATGAAGCACCAGGGGAGATGATACTATTTAATGGACGACAGTTTAAAGAGTATAGAGGAATGGGAAGTATTGGGGCTATGAGTAAAGGTAGCACAGATAGATATTTTCAAGAGGGGACAGCCACAGAGAAACTTGTTCCAGAGGGGATTGAGGGTAGAGTTCCATATAGAGGTAGAATATCATCTGTAGTTCATCAGATGATAGGAGGGCTTAGAAGCTCCATGGGGTATTGTGGCTCAAAAGATATTAAAACATTTTGGGAAAAAGCAGAATTTGTGGAGATTACATCAGCAGGACTTAAAGAATCACATGTACATGATGTAACAATTACAAAAGAGACTCCAAACTATCACTCTTAGTAAAGGACAGAGATGCAATATCTAAAATCATTAAATGTTCAAGTATTTATTGGGATACTCTTAGGAGTTATATTTGGTATAACTCTTCCACAAATTGCACTAGAGCAGAAACTTATTGGAGATATGTTTGTTGCTCTACTTAAGATGTTAGTTGTACCATTAGTTTTTGCATCTATATATACAGCATTAACAGGACTTGGTTCAGCAGAGAAGCTTAAAGAGATTGGAGCTAAGACTATTGGACTATATCTAATTACAACTGCTTTAGCCGTTCTCTTAGCAATCATTGCTATGAATATATTTCCAATTGGTGAGCCTATGAGTGCAAATGGGTTAGAGTATGCTAAGGCTACAGAGATTAAACCATTCTCTTTTCATGATATGATTATAAGCTTTATCCCATCAAATGTATTTAACTCACTTGCAAATGGATATATGATGCAGATTATTATATTTGCAATATTCTTAGCATTAGCCTCTTTTAAATTGGAGCAGAGACATCAAGATATTCTATTTGACCTATTTTCAGCTATAAATGAGGCTATGTTTCATATTGCAAAATGGGTTATTAGTTTAACTCCAATAGGAGTATTCTCTCTTATCTCATACATTATAGCAAAACAGGGAATTGATGTAATATTTAGTCTATGGAAATATGTTTTAGTAGTTTTAGTAGTAATTATTATTCATGCAGTAGTTACTCTACCTATGCTACTTGCATTCTTTGCCAAAATAAACCCATATAAATATCTAAATGCCGTTAAAGAGTCACCTATTATGGCATTTTCTACAGCATCAAGTGCAGCAACTCTACCTGTAAGCTTAAAGGTAGTTCAAGAGAAGGGTGGAGTAGATAGACAGACAGCTGGTTTTGTTCTACCACTTGGAGCTACTGTATCTATGGACGGAACTGCTGCTTACTTAACTATAGCTGTTTTATATATTGCAAATCTAGCAGGATTACCAATGACTTTTGGTGATCAGTTAGTTTTAGGACTAACGGTTGTAGCTCTATCTGTTGGTGTAGCTGCCCTACCCTCTGCTTCACTTGTAATGATGGTTGTTATATTAAATCAAGTTGGATTACCTGTTGAGTATCTAGCTATTATTGTAGCAGTTGATAGAATTTTAGATATGGCTAGAACATCACTAAATGTAACATCTGATTTAGTTGTTACAAAAATAGTAGATACTCTAGCAAAAAAGAGTAGGAGTTAAGATTAGTCTTTAATCTTCTCTCCAATCATAAATGCTAACTCTAAAGCTTGTGAAGCATTTAATCGTGGGTCGCATTGAGTATGGTATCTACTTCCTAAATCACTATCTGTAATTGGCGAAGATTGACTACCTGTACACTCTGTCACATCATTTCCTGTCATCTCAAGATGAATACCACCTGCAATAGTTCCCATCTCCTCATGAATTGCAAAAAACTCCTCTACCTCTTTTAAGATATTATCAAAATTTCGTGTCTTAAAGCCTGTAGAACTTTTTTCTACATTTCCATGCATTGGGTCAATTGACCATACCACATTTTTCTTCTCATCTTTTACTCTCTTTAGAAGTCTAGGATAATACTCTCTAATCTTATTAGCTCCCATTCTAACAATTAGGTTAAGTCGTCCCTCTTCATTATTTGGATTTAATATATTAATAAGTTCTATTAACTCATCTTCACCCATAGTTGTTCCAACTTTACAACCTATTGGATTTTCAATACCTCTAAAATACTCAACATGAGCATCTGTTAAATCTCTAGTTCTATCTCCAATCCATAACATATGAGCAGAGCAATCATACCACTTATTTGTCTCTTCATCTTGTCTTGTTAATGCCTCTTCATAATTTAAAAGAAGTGCCTCATGAGATGTAAATATGGTTGTTTGGTGAAGTTGGGGCGTATTTTTACTATCTAATCCACAAGCAGACATAAACTTCATAGCCTTATCTATCTTTTTACTAAGTTCATCATATCTCTGACCTAATGGATTATCTTTAATAAAATCTAAATTCCACTGATGAACCATATTTAAATCGGCTAACCCTCCACGAGAGAATGCTCTAAGCAAATTCATAGTTGCAGAACCTTGATTATATGCTTGTAACATATTATTTGGATTTGGTACTCTAGCCTCTTTAGTAAACTCAATACCATTTATAATGTCACCTCTATACGAAGGTAGCTTTACTCCATCTATCTCTTCAAAATCTGAACTCCTAGGCTTAGCAAATTGTCCTGCAACTCTTCCAACTTTAATAACAGGTTTTCCTGTTGAGTACATTAGCACCATATTCATCTGTAACATAAGTTTGAATAGATTTTTAATTGTAGTGGAATTAAAATCATTAAAACTCTCTGCACAATCCCCACCTTGAAGTAGAAAAGCCTCTCCTCTTCCCACTTTTGCTAACTGCTCTTTTAGAGTCCTAGCCTCTCCTGCAAATATAAGAGGAGGGTATGAGCTAAGTCTCTTCTCTACCTCCCTTAAGAGTTTTTGGTCTGGATATACTGGCTGTTGTTTAATTGGAAAATCTCTCCACGAATTTGGTGTCCAATTCATAATGCATCCTTCTGAAATAAATTCTGAAATTATATCTTAGAAGTTATTGATTTTATATTGTATTTTTATAAAAATCAAACTCTTCAAATATTAAAAATTGTAAAATAATTTTTTTATTTATATCAAATAATTAATATTAAATATATATTAATTAATACTGTTATCTTAACATTAATTATATTATAATAGTTTTAAACTTTAAAGAATATTAATATCTAAAGTGAAAAAATATTAAAAAAAAGATATAATCCTATAAAAAATATAAAATATATCTCTTTCTATCCAATAAAACTTGTTAATATAATTATTATTCTATATAATAGAGGCTAATATATACTATTTAAAGGAAATCTTATGGGAGATTTAAGAATAGAAGCTCAAAATATTTTAAAAGCTAAACAGAATAATAAAAGAGATAAATATATAGAAAAGAGTATATCTAAAAGTAATAATTTAAAAAATGAAAAAATTAAATCTATGCAAAAATTTCAAAAAATGGTTCAATATCAAATTGATAATTTCCAAAAAAATCTATTAGAGTCTGCAAAAAGAGGTGAAGCTCTAAAAATAGATATAGTAAAATTAAATAAGTATAATTTAATATCTTGGTGGAGAGAGAGAGAAGATAAAAATCAAGAGCTATTAGAGGAGTATCTACCAATAAAAAGTAGTATTGTTACATTTATTGATGATATAAATTTAGAGTATCTAAAAGATGATATTATATTAGATGATACTCTAAAAAAATTATATAATACTATTAAAAATAATGATATATATCCAGAGTGGAAAGTAAAAAGAGATAATAGTGGAGTGATAAAATCTATATATTTAGAGGCAAACCCACTTATCTCATATAAAGATAGAAACAATGAGTTAAAGAGAGAAAAAGAGAATAAAATATTAATAACACTAAAACAAAATAGTAGAAAAGTAAAAGATGAAGAAGATAAGCAGATTATAAAAAAGATTATAAAATCTGTATTTATATTTATAGGATTACTATACTTTTTGGTTACAATTCTCACATTAATTAGTAATGATATAAGAATTACAGAGATAGCAAATAGTAATAGTTTTATTGAGATAGCTTGGCCATATTTTCTATTTAAAGATTTTTCTAATGTAGCTGATATATTTATTTTTTCTCTTCCAATAGGATTAATAATTAGTATCTATTTTACCTATAAAATAAGTTGAAAAAAGTTTTACATCCCCTTTAAAACAGAATTAAAAATCTTTTGGGTATAATCTCAAACTTTTTAAAAAAACCAACTATATTTAAATTGGTCAAATAAATAATAATTAATGAAGGGTTTGCAATGTACGCAATCATTAAAGCAAGTGGTCAACAATTCAAAGTTAAAGAGGGTGATATTATCTGCTTTGACAAAATGAGTTTAGAGCCAAAAAGTGCAGTAGAATTTAAAGAAGTTCTAGCATTAGATAATGGTGAATTGACTATTGGTACTCCATTTATAGATGGTGCTATAGTTAAAGGTGAGGTGATAAATGAAGGAAGAGACAAGAAAGTTATCATCTATAAGAAGAGAAGAAGAAAAGACTCTAAACTAAAAAGAGGTTTTAGAAGAGACTTCACTAGAGTTAGAATTACAAGCATAGCATAAGGAGAGATAATATATGGCACATAAAAAAGGTCAAGGGTCAACTCAAAACAATAGAGATTCAGCTGGACGAAGACTCGGTGTAAAAAAATATGGTGGGGAGAGTGTTATCCCTGGTAATATTATTATTAGACAGAGAGGAACAAAAGTTCATGCAGGAACAGGTGTAGGAATGGGAAAAGACCATACTATATTTGCTAAAATTGAAGGCGTTGTTAAATTTGATAATATTAGTAGAAGTAAAAAAAGAGTATCTGTAATCCCTGCTTAATAGTTAAGTATCTTTTTAAAAGATACTTCTTCTTTAAATCCCCCTCCATAGCTTTTTAGATAAAATTTCAAAAAAATAATATTATATATCTTATTAAAGGAGTAAAATGTTTGTTGATAGTGTAGAATTACTAGTTAGTTCTGGAAAAGGTGGTGCAGGTTGCGTCTCATTCTGGACAGAAAAATTTGTTATAAAAGGTGGTCCTGATGGTGGAGATGGTGGAAAAGGTGGCTCTATCTATTTTAAAGTTGATAATAATACCGATACACTATCAGCTCTTAGAGGAAGAAATCACATAAAAGCAGAGAATGGACGACCAGGAGAGGGTAGAAAGAGGTATGGTAGAAAAGGTAAGAGTGTTGAAATTATAGTTCCAGTAGGTACTCAAATAATAGATATTGAGACTGATGAAATACTATTTGATTTGGTTCATGAGGGAGAAAAGATACTCTTTTTAGAAGGTGGAAAGGGTGGACTTGGAAATGTTCACTTTAAAAGCTCAACAAACCAAAGACCAACTTATGCACAACCAGGACTACCAGGGGTTACAAAAAAAATACGATTAGAGATGAAACTAATTGCCGATGTTGGATTGGTTGGATACCCTAGTGTTGGAAAATCAACACTAATATCAAGCATATCAAACTCAAAACCTAAAATTGCAAATTATGAATTTACAACTCTTATCCCAAATTTAGGAGTAGTAAATATTGGAGAGTATGACTCATTTATAATGGCGGATATCCCAGGTATTATAGAGGGTGCAAGTAGTGGAAAAGGACTTGGCTTAGAGTTTTTAAAACATATCGAGAGAACTAAAACTTTACTCCTAATGGTTGATATTTTAAACTATAGAGATATGAAATATCAATATGAGACACTCTTAGTAGAACTAAATAGATACTCAAAAGAGTTAGCTTCAAAAAGATTTGCTATAGCTATTAGTAAATGTGACTCACTAAGTATAGATGAGATAAACAGTAAGATTAAGATATTTTTAGAGGATATTGGACTAAAAGAGAATAATAGACTAGAGAAGTATGGAGCTAATATGCGTTATCTATCTTATGGATTTATAGAGGATTTTGATGTTGATTTGCCAAAAGATAAACCTCTATTTGTAATGCCTATCTCATCAATATCTAATCTAAATACAAAACCTCTATCTTATGCCCTTAAAAATTTTATAAATATTGTAGAAGAGCAGAATAGAAAAGATGAAGTTTAAAAGAGTTGTAATAAAAGTAGGCTCTCATGTATTAACAGAGAATAGAGCCGTATCAAAAGAGAGAATGATAGATTTAGTTGACCTAATTGCTCAACTAATGCAGAGAGACATTGAGGTGATTTTAGTAAGCTCTGGAGCAGTATCTGCTGGATATACAGTACTCCCATTAGATAGATTGACTATTGGAAATAAGCAGGTATTGGCATCTATTGGACAACCTCTACTGTTAAAGATGTATCAAGAGAAGTTTGCAAAATATAATCTTTTATGCTCCCAAATACTACTAAGTGCATCTGATTTAGACTCTAAAAAGAGAACACATCTAGCTCAAGTTACAATTGATAATCTACTAAAAAATAGAGTTGTACCAATTATTAATGAGAATGATGTAATCGCTACAGAGGAGTTAGTATTTGGAGATAATGACCAACTATCTGCATCTGTAGCAGATAATTTCGGTGCTGAACTCTTAGTTATCTTATCAGATATTGACGCTCTATATACTAAAGACCCAAGAAAATATAGTGATGCTAAGACTAGAAAAGAGGTAAACTATATTACAGATAAAGAGCTTGAAGATATGCCATCTCCAAATAGTGAATTTGCAACAGGTGGAATTGTAACTAAACTAAAAGCTGGTAAATATTTATTAGATAGGGGTAGAAAAATGTTTCTTGCTACTGGATTTGGACTTGATGATATTAAAAGTTTTCTCCTTGATGGAGTACATAAAGGAGGGACACTATTTAAAAGATAGCTTTTTCTATCTTTTAATATTCAACTTCAACCTCTGACATTTTAACCATTTTATTCATCTCATATAATAAAACTGGGTTCTTTTTAATAATAATATTCATCTCTTTAGATGATAAATTATCCTTTAGATAGAGAGGTTTTAATTTCATCCAAATAGATAATACTTTTGCTAACTGCTCTCTAATTTTTTTATTTGTAGGTTTTACTATAGTTTGATTACTATCACCACTAATTAAAACATTTAAAGAGTCATTAAAAAGTTTTATTGTCTTTTGTAGTTTGGATTTATATTTATTATCACCATTTAATATAAGAAGTTTCTCTTTTGTCATTTTTTGAGTTAACATTCTCTCTCTACCTGCTACATTTACAATTCTAAGTCTTGTTTTATCAAGATAATTTTGAGACCTATTTGATTTTTCATATCTCTTTACCAACTCATTAGATACTTCTAAAAGCTCTTCATTATTATCTATAATAAATCTAAGTGATTTACCTCTCCCATCTTTTTGATTAATAATATTTTTAATATTTTTATAAAAAGGTTTCCATTTTTTTTCTATAACAGCAATTTGTTCATCTATCAATTTACTCTTAAGAGGAATACAATTTAACTCTCTATCTCCATCTCTAAAAGCTTTTAGAGTCTGATTATATAGAGATGAAAATTTAATAAGCCTTTTAATGTTCTCTTTTTTATCAATATTAGATGAAATTAGAAGAGATAATTTTGCCATTCTCTGAATTAACATTCTCTGTTTTCCAGATAGATTAACAAGTCTTTTTAACTGATTATTTTTATTAATAAAACTATTTATAATATATGAGAGTTCTAATCTCTGCTTTTGGCGATTAAATGCTTTAGTATATAATAAAACAGCCCTATTCATCTCAATTAATATATTATCTAGTCCATCTATAGCACTTTTAATATCTTTTCCATTAAGTGATTTTTTTAATATAGGTTGGAGATTAATCCATAGTTTATCAACAACTCTTAACTGCTTTACAATTTGTAATATCTTCGTACCTTCTAAGTTTAACTTTTTATCCCCATTAAATAGACCATTAAGTATCTTAGTAAAAAGTTTTTGAGATTTTTTAAAATCTGATATATAATATTCCTTTTTAAAACCATTTTTTATAAAAAGTAAATCTTTAGCCATCTTTTGAGTTAACATTCTCTGTTTTCCAGCAAGATTAATATCATTTGCCAATTTAAATTTATTTTCTCCTCTCTTCTCTAATGTATACATATTAACAGCTATATTCATCTCATTTAAAAGAGGAATATTATTTTTTTCTAATAGTTTATAAGTATTATCTGTTGCTCTATTAAATATTACATTCTCTATTTCACTATGAAAAGGTTTCCATAATTTTTCAATCTTTTTAAGCTCTTTTTGTATATTATTATCTTCTATAGATACTAATTTTAGTGATTTATCACCATCTATTAAGCCTTTTAATGTCTTGTTAAACAGTCTGCTACTCTCTTTTAATCTATCTATATTAACTTTTTTATCTATATTTGAACGAATAAGAAGTGCCTCTTTTGTCATCTTTTGAGTAAGCATTCTCTGTTTTCCAGATAAATTAATAGATATAGCTAACTCTCTATCTGATAATCCAAATAGTAAAGAGGTAAATAATATTAATAGGGTAATTAAAAGTGCTAAAGATTGTCTCATATTAATTTTCTCCTTAATGTAGAATATTACATTATACAATAATGTAAATTTTATAGTATTTAAAAAGGTAAATTTTATCTTAAAAAGAGAAATTATAATTTGAGAAACTAAAACCTCTTCCAGATACCTACGGCACACAGCAAAGGTGGGTGGGCTGCTATGTCCCCATCCTGACCCGTTGTCCACCAATGCTATTGCATAGGTCTAAAAGAGGCAAAAGAATAATATCTTAATATAGCTTAAAAAAGATTAAATTTATTATATTTTGATATAATTTTACTCAAATATAGAGAGGTGTCCGAGTGGTCGAAGGAGCACGACTGGAACTCGTGTATGGGGAAACTCATCGAGGGTTCGAATCCCTTCCTCTCTGCCATATATTATTTTATCTCATTAATCTCATCATCTCTATCTAATTAATATATAACAAAATTTTAATCCATATAGAAAAATACCCCATGATATATATATCCATAAAAAGAAAAAGAGTAAAATACTAAGACTTCCATATATGCTTAAGTATGTCTTATTATGAATAACATAAAAGATAAATCCAATCTTTGCTAAATACCAAACTAAAGATGTTATAAAGGAGCTTATTAGTGCTGAACTATTGGATACCTCTCTATTTGCAGAGATTTTATATGTAATAAAAAATATTAGCCATATAATAGTAAACGGTAATATTGTAATAATCTCTATCCATGATGTTAAACTATTCTTATTTAAAAGCAATTGCATCTGCATAGATAGATAAAAAGATAAAACTAACATAATAGGTGTTAATGTAATAAGCGTCCAATATATAGATAACGATGACCAAAAACCTCTTGGTTTAGACTCAAATATATCATTAACAATATAGTCATAGTTTTTAAAAAACATCATAGATGTAAATAAAATATATATAACACCAACAATACCCAATTTCCCAGAGTTTTTAACAAAGCTATTTATATAGGTTAGTATCTCTTTTGAATTAGTAGGCATAAGATTAGCAAAAATAATAGCCTCTATATTTTTATAAATACTATCAAATATAGGCAGATGTGTTAAAATAGATAATATAATTATTAAAAGTGGTACTATAGAGAATAGAGTATAAAAACTTAAACTTGCAGAGTAATAGCTTAGTTTATCATCAAAAAAAGCTTTAACAAAATCCCTTATAAAAATATAATAATCTTTTAAAATAGTCTTTATTTTTAATACCATTTAAAAAATATATCATAATTTCTGAAAAAAAGCCCTGAAATGAATTATAAAAGAGAGAAAATTTTACTCTCTTCTAATTATCATTTGATGTTCTTGTAAGCTTTACAACCTCACCTTGTGCTTTAATAAACTCCTCATTATCTTTAATCATACTTTCTAACTCTTTATCTGTTAATTTTTTCTTTAATACCAAAGATTTTACTCTATCCCATATATTTTGACTAATAGAAAGTTTCTCTAAAATAGCTCTGTCTTCAGTACCATCAAGCTCTAAATCTTTATCTCCATCTTTTAGCGCTTTCATTAACTTATCCATAGCTTTTATGCTGTTATCTAAATCTTTTTCTGCATCTTTTTTATTAATATTTTCTCTTATTAAGAGTCTATCTTTTACTATCTTATTGATATACATTCTAGGTTTTCCAACTTGTGTATATAGCATAGTTTTTATATGTGCCATAGAAGCTTCCAACTTATCACTACTCTGACAAGATTTCATAAAATGGGTAATAATATATTCAATTTCATTTAAAAGATTAATATTATTTTTTCCAATATACTCCAAAGATTTTCTATCTTTAGGATTTTTAGAGAGTTTTTTTACATTATCATAAAATGTTATCCATGTGATATTTATATCTTTTATCTTTTGAGCAAAATCTTTATTATCTCTTATAGCTTTATCTATATCCTTTTTACTATTCATTAATTTATTTAAATTTTCATTAAAATTATTAGCATTTTCCAATATCTCTTTTTGATAATAATCACTATTAAATCCAATAGAGATTAATAGTGCATCTCTTGCTATCCATTGAGTTCTCATTCTCTGTTTAAAAGCATAATTTAAAACTTTTTTAGTTTCTGCTTTTTTAGCCTCTACTTCCTCTACAATACTAGTTAATCCACTTATTAGAGAGTTTTTTGCATAATTAAAACTAACTCCTAATATAAGTAAAATAGATATTTTTTTTACTAACATATTCTACCCCCTATCTCTCTATTTAGTTGTTAACCCAAGTATATACCAATTCTGCATACCTCCACGATAGTATAGAATTTTGTCTTCAGGACAACCAAGTGAAATAAGAGATTTAATAGCCTCTGTTGCTTGTGCATCCCAAATACCATTACTATATATAATCATTTCAGGAACTCTACTAAAATCCCATTTAGTACCAATCTTTTCAGCACCTAATAGTTTAAGAATTTTTGGCAAATATCTACTATTCTTTTTTAACATTGTAAAAGGAAGATTAATAGACCCAGGAATACTTCCACCTGCATACCAATCTCTAGTCCTCGCATCAATCAATAGCATATTACTATCTTCATCTTGCATCTGCTTAATATATTTTAATAACTCAAGCTCTCCAATAGTTTTAACCTTACCTATATTCATGGGTTGAACACAATATGGAGGACACTCTCTACTTGTTTTTGTAAAACTTGAAGTTAATCTATGTTTTGTATCTTGTATTCTCTCTATTTTAATCTTTTTATCACCATCTTTAATAGTTATAGATTTTAAATTTTTTGTAATATTAACATCTCCAGCTATTAAAGTACTACTTAATAGTAGTAAACCCAAATTAATCTTTTTTTTCATTTATACTCTCCTTGTTTAAATTTTTGGTATTATTAATTTAGTATTTGGAAATATCTCATAGTTTGAATTTATCTTATCTCTATTTGCCTCATATATTAATCTATATTTTTTCTTATCGTTATAGTATCTTTTTGCTAAAATAGATAAATTATCTCCTTTTTGTACTTTTATAACAAAATATTTATCATTCTCTTCTACAATAGCAATTTTTTTATTCTTTACATCTTTAATAATTGCACTTGCAAATTTTTTAGCAGATATAGTATTTTTCTTCTCAGCACTTTTAACCAATTCAATAAGACTCTTTTGTGTATCAATCAAACTCTTTTTAGACTCTGTTACATCTTTTATTAAACTCTCTAACTCTTTTTTAATATCTTTTGATTTTAAATCTCTACTACCCAACTCTACTAAATTATTAAGTTCCTCTTTTATTACAGAAATTTTTTTAAAATCCTCCACATTATCATTTGTCTCTACCTCATCAATACTATTAATAAAATCCTCTAATTTTTTTTTCTTCACATCTTTTGAATTATCAACTTTATCAACTAATTCTATTAAACCCTCTTTTAATTTACTCTTTTTATGTATCTCTTTTGTAGTATTATCCAATAAAGAGTTTCTTTCTATACCTCCATCAACATATCTATTATTATCTTTAAGCTCTTTATCTTTAGCTAAAACATTTAAAATAAACTCCGCAGAGTCTCTATTTTGATTGCACTCTCCATTTGAACTATTATTTCCATTTTTCCCACAACCAACTGTTGTAGATTTTTTATTAATACTCTTTTCTATATTATTAATAGCAACTGTTTTATCATTATCTCCACAACCTATAAAAAATATAGAAATAGATATTAAAGATATATAGTATATCTCTTTTCTCATTTTTAATCTCCTTTCTCCTTTATGACTTTATTGAGCTACGGTAGTAAGCTGTTTTAGTGTTGTTCTAAGAAGAGTTGTTAAACTATAAGATTTATATCCAACTTCAAATGCTAAAACTCTACCCTTAGCATCAATTACAACTGTTAATGGTATAACACCATTCCACTTATACTCCTTCTTTAAATAGTCTAAAAATGCAGACTGTTTATCCCCATTAATAATATTATAATTAACATGATATTTTTCAATAAAATCTAAATTTTCTCTATCTGAATGGTGTTGAGATTCAATAGCTAAAGTATCAAAAGCATTATTAAATTTATTTTTTAATTTAATCAATTCTGGTATCTCTCTTTGACAATAGTGACAACTCCAACTAAAAACCTTCAAGAAAACTATTTTACCCTTTAATTCCTCAATTAATATTCTATTTTTAGATGCTTCTATATGAAACTCTCTATTTCGAGCTGTTTTAAAAATAAAATTACGATTTGATGTAAAATGAATAGAAAATAATTTATATTTTGATAGATAGAGATAAGTTCCAACACTAATTAGAATAATAAGTATTATACCTAATATCATTTTAATATTAATATTTTTTTCAGCAATAGCAGACTTTTGTTCTTTAGTTGAATTTTCATCTGTCATAACAATTACCTTTATGTTTAAATATATTAACACAATAATAACATAATAGTTTTTAAATAAGAATAAATTTTAATTGTTATTTCAATAAATACTTACTATTTAAATCTCTTCCGATAAAATATATCTATGCTCTCTGAAGGGTGTTCTTTTTGATGTTGTCCTACCCTTAATTTTACACTTTTATCAAACTCATGTTCTAAAATATAACTATTTCCCTCTTTTGAACTCTCAATAATCAACATATTATGTTTAGTTATCTTTTTCCCTGCCTCAATAATATAACCATCCCCTGTTCCATCATCTTTTATAAATAATCTATCTAAATTAAAATCATAAGCAAAATCTCTTGCTGCTTGATTTAAAATAAATAGCTCTGCCTCTCTTCCTATAGACCCCTCTCCATTTGTAAGTTTTGCAGTTGATACGCCTAATAATAGATATGACATAATATCTTTTTTAGGCATCGGTGGTTCTGAACTAAACTCTATCTTAGGACGAGATGCATCTCCACCTATATCTATATATATCATTACTTGTGGTAACTCATACTCTACTTTTATATCTAATAGAGGATTTATCTTCTCCCCACCTTTAAATAGGATTGTAGAGTTTACAATTTTAAATCTTTTAGGTACTTGATCATAGTGTCCATTTATATCTTCAATCCTACCAAGAAGGGATATAGGTTCCCCAAAAGCCTTATTAATATTTAAATTAACATCAAAATTAAGGTCAATATCTGGAGTCTTATACTCTGCTTTTGGTGCTTTTAGTTTAATATTAATATATGTATCATTTAAAAATGAGTTATCATCTAACCTCTTTTTTATCTTTTTACTTTTCTTAGTTACAACTATTACATCAGGGTCATATGCTATATCTAAAAATTTTGCTTCATAAAAAAGCTTCATCTTTTTTGAGTATATATTTCCTGTAATACTTTTTTTATTACCATTCTCTTTGTAGGTTATATTTGTATTTAAAAACATAGTCCCATAATCAGGGTGTCCAATTGGTAGATTTTTTATAAAAAGTTTTCCACGAAGAGACTTTTTACCTCCTTTTGCTATAATAAGTATATTAGGAAGCATATCTATTAAAATATCTCTTTTTTCTCCTAAATATATTTTACCTTTTCTATTTAGTCCTATTTTTTTATTAAATTTCTTATCTTTAAATCCTGTAGTTTGTAAATTTAATCTATTTAGAGTGATTACATCTTTTTTATAATCTCCATCTATATCAATATCTTCTATATTAAATCCATCAAACTCAATTTTTGGAGAGGTAATATTTAACCATACTTTTTTACCTCTTAATTTAGATTTAATATCGAGTGAACCATCAACTTTTGCAATATTTAATGGATATAATTTTCCTATCTCTTTTTGTAATTCTAATATTGAATCTATTTGAATATTTAATTTTATATCTTTTTTATCTATATTTCCATAGCTATTTAATTTTATATGAGATGTATTTAGATAGGCTTTTAACCCTTTAAAACTATTTTTCGCACTGATTTTAGCTTTAAATTTTTTATTGGAATATATATCACCATTAATATTAAAATATTTTTTTGATACTCTCATATCTCCTTTTAGATGTAACTCTATAAACTTATGGTGTAACTCATCTGGAAGTTTTACTATCCTATATAGATACAACTTTCTAGTATCTATATTAAATCTGATATTATCATAATCTCTAGTTGTTATATTTAATTTAACTCTTTTAGAATCTATTTTAGCAAAAGCTCCCTTTTTACTGTTAACTACAGTTAGATAGATAGGTATAAGTGGATTTAGATTTACTCCAAAAGCATTAAATTTTTTAATAATAATCTTACTATTACTTCTTATTAATTTAGGATTAGTATAATCTCCATTAAATTTACTTATTATTGAAAATTTCATATTTTTAGAACTACTTATAATATTAATTGCTCCATTAATTCTGTCTCTATTAATATCTATATTTATATCTGCATTTGGTGGATTATTTAATATAGTAGTATCTGTAATATTTTTATCTTTTATAAATCTATTTATAAATTTAGGTTTAAATAGTAACTTAATATCTCCTTTACTATGTAAAGTTCCATTTATATCTTTAAAATTTAACTGCAATCTATCTTTTATAACTCCATTTGCAACATTTGATAAAAATCTACTCTTTATATTTACTTTAGTATCTCCATTTAAAACTCTACTATATCCATTTAGAAAAAGAGATGATAATTTGAAATCTATATCTTCTCTATTTGCTCTTAAATCTTTAAGATTTATCTTAAAATCTACCTTTTTTAAAGTACCATTAGCATTTAAATTTATGGTTGCGACTCTTTTAATTGTAATATTTTTATCTTTTATATATTCATCTATAAACTCTTTTTTAGGGGTAATATTAGATTTTATATGAAACCCTAAAGTATTATTAATATCTTTTAAATTAAAATGAGTATCTCCTTTTAGTTTTACTCTTGCTATATTACTATTTAAAATAGTATCCATTTTTGTAATATTCACATCTTTTTTTAGTATGCTATATATACCATTCACTATTAATCTTTTAGTATCTACTCTATATTTTTTATTTTTTATTTTAAGACCTCTAGTTAAAAGATTATATTTTAACTTTTTCATATTTCCAGAGCTATTTAGATTAAAATCTCCACTAATATTATAAAGTTTTACAATAGATAAATTATGGGCTTTAATATTTGATTTTACTCTAAACTTTAGACTTTTATTAATATCATCTAAATTAAAACTACTACTACCTTTTAGTTTTAAATTTGCTAAATTACTATTTAATATAGTATCCATATTTTTAATATTTACATCTTTTTTTACTATATTATAGCTACCATTTACTATTAATTTTCTACTCTCTACTCTATATTTATTATCTCTTATTTTAAGCCTATTAGTAAATAGACTATATTTTAATTTTTTTATATCTCCAGAGACATTTAAATTAATATCTCCATTAATATTATATGGTTTTACAATAGATAGATTATTAGTCTTAATATTTGATTTAACTCTAAATCTTAGACTCTTATTAATATCATCTAAATTAAAACTACTACTACCTTTTAATTTGAGTTTTGCTAGATTGGTATCTAATATAGTATCTATATCTATAGATATATCTCTTTTTTCTATATTGTAGTTACCATTAAATATAAGTTTTTTACTATCTACCTTATATTTTAAATAGTTTAGAGCTAATCTATTAACTGAGATATAATATTTTAATCTTTTTAAATCTCCATTTGTATCTATATAAAGTTTAGGTATTTTCTTTAAAGTTATATTTTTCTCTTTTAAGAAAGGTTCTAAAAATCTTCTCTTTGGCTCAATATTCCCCCTAAGTTTAAAGTTATTATTTTTAGTAATATTAGCTTTTATATTAAAATTTGTGATATTACTATCTAATTTAAATTTAATATCTCCTATATACTCGTTCTTTATATCTGTTCTAAAATTTTTAATATCTAAACTAGCACTATTTATCTTATAATTATCATATATAATATCCTCTATATCTATATGTGCTTTTTTAATAAAAATCCTATCAAATGGTAGAGAGCTATTACTATTGTCACTCCTACTATTACTCTCTATTATAGACTTTAGATAATCTTTTTTAATATGAACTCTATTTAGAGTTAAATTATCTATTAATAGTTTTCTATCTTTTAAACTATCCCAATCAATTTTTAACTCTGCACTATTAGCTATTATATTGTCTTGGTAGTTAATTTCTTGCAATTTAAACCCCGATATTAAACTTCCCTCAATACTCTTATATTTAATTCCATATTCACTTAATGGTTTTGATGCTAAATTGAGAATATAAATAGGTTTTTCAATAATAAAACCTACTAATAGTGCAATAGATATAAAAGAAAGTATAATATATCTTATAATATAATATATATATAAATCAATATGTCTCAAAATACCTGTCCTATACCAAGGTGTATTGCAAACTCATATCTATCTTTAAATCCAATATCAAATCTTAAAGGTCCAATAATAGATAAATAACGAAGACCAAAACCATAGCTTCTATACCAATGAGCATTATATTTATCTATATCTTCAGATATTGTAGAAGCATCTAAAAATGTAACAATAGCAAATTTTTCAGTTAAATATTTTCTTGCCTCTAAAGATGTATCAATTAATCCAACACCACCGATTGGATCACCATCAAAATGTGGACCTAAATCTCTATACTCATATCCTCTATTACTCATAGAACCACCTGCAAAGAAATGTTTAAAAATAGGTGTATCTTGACTCAACCAACCAAATCTTATTTTAAAAGCATAAACCATGGGGTCATACTTTTTTATATATCTAGCTTCTGCTAATACTTTTAGATAATCAATCTCTGAAGCTAACTCCCTCATTGCCTTTTCTAGATATAAAGAGGTATAATATCCATTTTTAGCATCCATTTTAGAATCTCTCTTATCTATAACTAATTTATAAAAAAGTGAATTGATAAGATAGCTACCACTAAGCAATGCACCATTATCAGATTTAACCTTATTATTTTCAATCTGAAATCCAAAATAGTGATCTAAATTAAAAAGCTCTTTTCCAAGAGTAACTTTCTCTACCATTAATCCCTCACTATACCCATCATATCTCCAATTTTGATAGCTTAACTCATTTCTAAAATTGAATTTTCCTAAAAATCTATCTAAAAAAGGTAAAAGAATCTTTGGGTCATAAAAACCTGTATGTATCTTATACCCTTTTTGTGTAATTTTTCCACCTAATCTTAACTCTCTTAAATTTCCAAAAAAATCATGGTCAATATATTCAGCTCCTCCCCTAAACCCCTCATAAGTATCATAACCTAAATGTGAAGAGAGTTCTTTAGTATCTCCCTCTTCTAATTCAAGTTTTATAGGTATTTTTTGAGTAGTTACATTAAAATCAGGCTTCATAATTATCTTATCAAATACTCCTAATTTATAAATATTATCATAACTATCTTCTAATTTTAATACATTATATAAATCATCTTCTTTATATGTTATCTGTTTTTTAATCAAATCATTATCTATTTTTGAGCTATTATTTATATCTAATTTACCAAAATATCTCTCTTTTCCTCTATCTACATCTATAGTAATATCAACTCTATATAAATCAAGGTCAACTATAGCCTTAGCATTCATTTTATAGGTAGGATAGCCATTTTCCTCTAAATATCTAGTAATCCTCTTTTTTGTCTCTGTAAAATTACTAGTACGAAATCTATCTCCTACCTTAAAGAGAGCAAATCTCTCAAAACCTTGCGTAATATTTACAGATTTAATTTTTATAGGTTTTCCTTTTCTTATATATATTATAATCTTATTTTTTTTGGTTTTTGAAAATACTTTTACTCTATAATATCCAATACTTTTTGCATACTCCTCTACTCTATGGACAAATTCATCTATTTGTTTACTCTCAAAAGTTGGATTTTTTTTCCAGATTTTATATATTGGAGGATATTCAATATGACATATTTTAAGGAGTGTCTCTCTATCAAACTCACCTGCTATTAAATCAACATCACCCTTAAACTCTATCTCATTAAATGTTTTACTATTTAAAAAAAGTGTAAATAGTATTAAAATCAATAAATATCTTTTCATAGATATATTTTATCCAAAAGTATTTATAAATAGTAATTAATTTTAATAATATCATATTCAATCCACTTCAAATTATTTTTAATATATCTATAGGCACTCTCTTTAAAAAGAAAAGATGAAATAGCATATTTTAATTTAATATTATAGTTTTGAAAAATTTGATTTTTTCTAATAAATTTATCTACCTCATTTTTAAACATATTAATATCATATATATCTATATGTCTATTATCATCTCTACACTGAATAAATATAATATTATCAGATTTTTTAATAATTAAATTTATATATTCACTATTGTTATACTCCCAAACACTATAATCTTTTTGTCTATATATATTAGCCACATATAAATTATAATCTACCTCTAAAGAGTCATTAATAATCTTTACTAATTTATTTATTTCTCTCTCTTCTATCTTATCTATAATTGCATTTTCTCTTAATCTAAAAGATATATTCAATTTAGATTTTAATTTTCTTAATAAATTCACTCCCATACCCCTTAAATTAAATCTTTCATAATTATATTATAGTCTACATTAATAGGGGAATAAAATATATTTATGCTTTATTTATAATATTAAAAAATTTTTTTGTTATTTTTTTAATATATATAAGTTTTAAATAATCTATTTTGTTATATAATATGTTTAAGAAAATAAAAAGGATATAAAATGAAAACTCTAATAATTACAATTTTACTTTTAACTACATCACTAAGTTTAAATGCTAAAACAACAGATTTATATACTCATGCTCGTAAAGTAAGACTTAAATCATCTCTAAAAAATGTTAAAAATAGTTCTAAAAAACTATTTTTTATAATAAAAGATGCTAAAAAAGGAAATATAAAAGCAGAGTTAGATTTAGCTAAAATTTATGCCATAGGAAAAGAGGTTAAAAGAGATGAGAGAAAAGCTTTCTATTGGTTTCACAAATCAGCTTTAGGTGGAAATGTAGAAGCTAAATACTATATGGGAGTTAGTTTTCTTCAAGGAAGAGGTGTAAAAAAAGATATTCATCTTGCTAGATATTGGTTTAAACAAGCTGCTAAAGCAGGTCATCAAAGAGCTATATATAATTTAGCAAAAATTAAACAATCTCTCTTTAATATTAATAAATTTAAAAATCACTATACTAAAAAATAACAATATTTTAGTAAATCTAAAAGTTATACATTAATTAATAAAAATATCAATTAATAACTTAGTCACTATTGATAACGAATATGGTATTATTTCGCTAAGTAAAAGAAATGGAGCATATAAAAATGAATTTTGCAAACCTTTTTTCTAGTATGATAGGTAGTAAAAATAGTACTGAAAATGAACAGAGTAATTGGATAAAGTGTCCTAAGTGTTTAGCTCTAATGTATTATAAAGAGGTTGAAGCTAAGTGTAATGTCTGTCCTAAATGTAATCATCACTTTAGAATTAATGCAACAAAGAGAGAGACATACCTATGTGATAAAGGTAGTTTTATAGAACATGATAAATCTCTAGCACCCGTTGACCCTTTAAAATTTATTGATAAAAAAAGTTATAAAAAAAGATTAGAAGAGGCAAAATCAAAAACAGGTAAAACTTCATCTGTAGTAGCTGGAAGTTGTACAATTAATGGAATTGAGGCTGAAGTAATTATATTTGATTTTTCATTTATGGGTGGGAGCTTAGGCTCTGTTGAGGGAGAGAAGATAGTAAGAGGTGTAAATAGAGCTATTAAAAAAAAGTGTGGATTTATAATAGTATCTGCTAGTGGTGGTGCTAGAATGCAAGAGAGTACATTCTCTCTACTTCAGATGAGTAAAACATCAGCTGCATTAAATAGACTTCATCTTGAAGGGCTACCTTTTATATCTGTCTTAACAGACCCAACTATGGGTGGTGTTAGTGCATCTTTTGCAATGCTAGGAGATATTATTATGGCAGAGCCAGGAGCCTTAGTCGGTTTTGCAGGACAAAGAGTTATTAAACAGACAGTTGGAGTTGATTTACCAGAGGGATTTCAACGTTCTGAATTTTTATTAGAACATGGTTTAATAGATATGATTGTAGATAGAAACGAGATGAAAGATACAATAGCTGGACTTTTAAAACTATTTTTAGAAGATAATCCTAAAATTACTCCACCAACTCCTAAAAAGGTAGAGAAAGAGAAAAATATAGAAAATAAAGAGTATGAGAGTTAATCCTAGATGATATATGCTCTGTTAGATAGAGATGCTCTTTCAAAAAAAGATATATCTCTAAAATCTATTTCAAAAAAAATTGAAAAATTAAATATTCCCATAGCACAATATAGAAATAAGTTTGGTTCATTAGAAGAGAAAATAGAAGATTTAAAAGTTATAAGAAGATATTTTTTTAGTGGCAAACTTATAGTTAATGATACAATATCTCTTATTGATTATGCTGATGGACTTCATATTGGACAAGACGATATAAGAGAATTTAGTAATAATTTAAAAGAGGCAGTATATATCATTAGAAAAAAGATAGGTAAAAAAATTTTAGGTCTCTCAACACATAATAAAAAAGAGATAGTAGAGGCTAATAGCCTTGATTTAGACTATATTGGTCTTGGTGCGTATAGAGCAACTTCAACAAAAAAAAATACAGAGATTTTAGGAAAAGATATTTTTACTCTAGTAAAACTCTCAAAACACCCTGTTGCTATTATTGGTGGAGTCAAAATGAGTGATATATTTCCTAAAGAGATTAAATATAAGGTTGTAGGCTCTAACTTATATGAAGATTAATATATATATTATTGATAAGAAATCAAAAGATAGGTTATATTCTCCACTTATAGAACATTATAAAAAAATATCCAAGCCTTTTGCTAAAATAGAGATTTTTGAAATATTTACAAAAGATATAGTAAAAGCCCATAATATTTCCACACATGCTTCACAAAAATCTTATACTATCACACTCAGTAGATATCTATCAAAAGGTTATAGCATAGCTTTAAATCCAAATAGCCAAGAGGTAGATAGCTATAAATTTTCAGAGTTACTTAAGGATAAAAGAGTTGTAAATCTCTTTATTGGTGGAGCTTTCGGCTTTGAGGAGGCTTTTTTGCGTAAATGTAATAAGAGCATATCTTTTGGTAAAATTACAATGTCACACAAACTGACAAAGGTGGTTTTAATGGAACAGATATTTAGAGGATTAACTATTTTAAATAACCACCCCTATCATAAATAATTAGGAGAATATAATGCTAAACAGTGAACAGATAAAATTTTTTAAGAGTGCTTTAGAGGCAAAAAGAGATAGAATAAGAAAAAATTTACATATTACCTCTAGTGAAATGGATAGTATGAGCCATAATGATTTAAAAGATGAGGCAGATTTTGCCTCAACTTCACTCGGGAGAGCCGTTGATAATGCAATTTTAAATCAACAAGCACAAGAATTAGCAGAAATTGAACTAGCTTTAGATAAAATAAAAGATAATCTTTATGGGATATGTGAGATGTGTGAAGAGGAGATAAATATAGAGAGACTCAAAGTCAAAATCTTCGCTAGATACTGCATTACCTGTAGAGAAGTTATAGAAAAAGAACAAAAACAGTAAGGAGAATTTATGCGTTTAGGTCTATATATATTAGCTTCAATAGTTTTAATGTCAGCTATTGGAGCTTATATTTACAGTATCAATCCAAATGATTTTAGTTATAACTTAAGTGGAGTAGATATTGTTATGCCAATAGCAGTTTGGGTAATAATCCCTATGTTTATATTAATGGTTGCATCTCTATTTCATATGATGTTTTATGGAGCAAAAAACTTTTTTAAATTTAAAAAGTGGGAGAGAGATAGTGATACATTAAATAATGCACTCTATTGGTCTATTTTAAATGAGCCTAAACCACATAAATTCAATTTAGAAAAACTAAGAGAGACAGCATCAATTTTGCAAGTCTCAAATATTAAAGTAAATGGTACAGTAGATGGAATATCTGATAAACTTCAGAGTGCATTAAATATCATTACTGAGATTGATAAGGGTGAGTGTGTTGATTTTAAAGAGAAAAAATTATCAAATATACTCTCTCCATCAAATCCATTAGTTATTAGAAATCAATTAAACTGTCTATCTAAAGATAAAAAATTTGCTGAAGAGGTTTTAGATAACAAAGATAAATATAGTAAAAGTGTTTTTGAAAAAGCACTTAAGATATTTGCTAAAACTCAAGATTTTCCAAAAGCAAAAAAATATAGCAAAATATTTACAAGAGAGAGTTTTATTCGACTAATTAATAGAGTCAATAGAGACAATGATTTAGGACTTACTACTACTATTCTTGATGAATTTATTCAAGATTTACATAATGAATTAAAATGTAGTGATTTTCTACTTATTGCCAATATTACAAAAAAACAGCTATCACCAGATGAGAATTTAAATCTATTTAAAAAATATCAAGCTGAATATACAAAAGCAGAAACGGCATATATATATTTGTTATTTGAATATGAAATGATTGATAAAGCAGGAGAGTATCTTGATGAACATGATGCAGATGAATTTATGCGTTTTAGAGCCTTATATGACCTTAAAAAGACATATAATAAATATAAAATAAAAGATTTAATAAATATTAAACATATATGTAATGACTCTTGATTTTACTAAACCTATATTTGCTCTAGCCCCTCTAGCAGGTTTTACAGACTTACCATTTAGAAGTGTAGTTAAAAAATTTGGAGCAGATTTAACTGTAAGTGAGATGATAAGCTCCAATGCTCTAGTTTATAGAAATAAAAAAACTATAAAAATGTTAGAAAAGAGTCCAATAGAAAATCCATACTCAGTTCAGATTGCAGGTTCAAATCAAGATGTAATCAAAAGAGCTGTTAAATTTCTAAATAAAAGGAATGACATTAATATAATAGATTTAAATTGTGGTTGCCCTGCTCCTAAAATAGTTAATAACCTACAAGGAAGTTCTCTTCTTACTGATTTACCAACTATGGCAAAAACAATAAGAACCATAAAAGAGTACTCAAATAAAGAGCTTCTATCTGTAAAGATGCGTCTTGGATTTAATAGTAAAAATCATATAGAAATAGCAAAAGTTTGCGAAGATAATGGAGCTGATTTTATAGTAGTTCATGGAAGAACAAGAGCAGGAAAATATAAAGCTAGTGTAGATTATGATGCTATAAGAGAGATAAAAGAGTCCATATCTATCCCTGTAATTGCAAATGGAGATATAACAACTCCACAAAAGGCAAAATGGGTACTAGAATATACAAAAGCCAATGGAGTTATGATTGGTCGTGGTGCTATTGGAAAACCTTGGATATTTCAGACTATAAAAGATTATATTTATGGAAATAGTAACTCCCCCTCCCCTACTCCAGAACTAATTCAAAAAGTTATACTAGAACATTTTGACCAGATGATAGCCCACTATGGAGAGTATGGAGCTATTATATTTAGAAAACATCTACATACATACTCCAAAGCTGGTTATATTGGTGCATCTAAATTTAGAAATTTAGTAAATAGAGTAGAAAATCCTAAAGAGATGAGAGATATAATAGAGGAGTTTTTTCTATCATCTTAAATCTTTATCTCAATTTTAGTGAGAATTGATAATATTATATAAATATTGCTAGAAATTTAAATTCTAATTAATTAGCATTTAAGCTAATTATCAATATAATATCACGAATATCAACAATTAGAAACAAAAGAGCAGTACAATCTTTACTCTTAAAAAGAGGTAAGTTTTACCATTTTATGGTATTTGTGAACTTAAAACTATGCTATGAAAACATTTTTGTATGTTAATACTCATAAGAACTCTCTTAGATATTCTAAGACTTATATTGTTCAACAATAATAAATTTAATATATAAAACTATATTATTTTAATAATTAAAATGTATATTGATTTATTATTCAGGGTTACTAGATCATAATTATCATATAATATATGGGTATAGATATCATAAAATGTTTATTTTGTACTATTTTCAGTAACTCTAAATTTAGGACAGACCAAATATCCACTAGCAAGTAATTTACAACCTGAATAGTACTTTTTTCTAACTAGAGATGATTTAGATGATTTATTATTATCTAAATTATCTGATGAAGAGTTAATATTTTCTGGTTTAGGCTCGCTCTCTACACAACCACATAAAAATAGTCCTATTCCAATAATAGTTAATATTTTACACATAAAAAATACCCCCTTATGAAAGCAAAAAATAAATTGGATGAAATAGTATATAAAATATGTATATTTATTGTGTAATTTTATCTATTCTTCAAAAAGTAATAAAAAAGTTTACAAACGGCTATATATACATTTTTTTTACAACAAAATATAACTATATAGATATTAATTAAAATAAATTTGATACATATATATTAAAAAATAAACTTTATTTGTAAAAAACAATAATTTATGTATAATAGAGACAAAAAAAGGATTAATAATGTATGAGATAATATTAATAATTGGCATAATTATAGCTTTATACTTTTTATTATTTAGTAAAAAAGATAATAGTATAGAGACTACACCTATAAATTATCAAATAAGTACGAGCTAAATTAATTATAAAATAATAGCTCTACCATTAATCATAGCAACCATATCTTCAATCCTAACTCCAAACTCATTGGGTATATAGATGCCTGGTTCTATGGTATATACCATTCCATCTTCAATAATAGTATCTGACTTTGAATTAATATATGGCATCTCATGAATATCTAATCCTACACCATGACCTGTAGAGTGGATAAAATAGTCTCCAAATCCTGCTTTTGAAATAATATCTCTAGCAAAAGAGTCTATTTTTTTTGCTTTCATTCCACTTCTAGCTTTTACTATTGCTACATCATGAGCTTTCAAAACAGTATCATATATCTTTTGTATCTTTTTTGATTTAAACTTTTGGTTTATAGAAAAAGAAAAATCTTTTTTTGCAAAAATAGTTCTTGTTCTATCTGAACAATATCTTTTATACTTAAGTCCTGCATCAACTAGAAGTAAATTAGATTTTTTTAACTTTTTAGATGTTGGCATAGCATGAGGTTTTGCTGAATTTTGATTAATTGCTACAATTGGCTCAAATGATAACTCATATTTTCCCTTTTTAGATAGTGCTTCTTTTGCTATATAAGTTAGACTATACTCATCTTTTTTAAAACCAAACTTATTAATTTTATTAGCTAATCTATCAAAAGCCTCTACTCCTAATTTTGCTGAAATAGATAATAACTCTAACTCATACTCTTTTTTAATAATTCTTTTTTTATGAGATAAATCAACTCTCTCTTTAAAATTTATATTAAGATTATTTGACAATTCTCTAAATGAAAAAATACTCCACTCTTTTGGATCATATATTATCTTTTTAATTTTAGAATTTTTAATAAGAGAGTTCGCTAATTTATATAGATTTTTTGTTATTAAAACGGAAACTCCATTTTTTACAGACTCTTTAGCCTCTATCTCATATCTACTATCTGTCAATATAAAACACTCACTTCCAAGTTTTAAAAAGAGTGCATTATCAGAGCTATAGTTAGCTTCATAATATATAGCATTCTCATCTTTTACTATATAGTTATTCATCTACTAATTTTGTGCCTGTTGCGCATCTCTCATAGCTTTTATCTCACTCATAATTTGAGTAATTGCAACCATTGCCATATGGTAACCAAAAGGCCCAAAACCTGAAACCTGTCCCGTACATACTGGTGCTGTAAGTGATTTATGTCTAAAATCCTCTCTAGCATATATATTTGATAGATGAACTTCAACTGTTGGAATTTGTACAGCAGAGATTGCATCTCTAATCGCAATAGATGTATGTGTATATGCTGCTGGATTTATAATAATTCCATCGGCATCACCTAAACACTCCTGTATCTTATCAACAATCTCTCCTTCTAAATTACTCTGAAAAAACTCTATCTCCATACCATTTTGTTCTGCAAAATTTTTCATCTGTATATGTATCTCTTCTAATTTCATTGGACCATAAATATTCTGCTCTCTATGACCTAACATATTTAGATTTGGACCTTGAATTACTACTATTTTCATCTCTAACCTTTAAATTGATTTCAGTAGTATTCTATCTAAATTTGGTTTAATCTAATTACAAAAATTGTGCTATCTCCATCTACTTTAACATCTAATTTACCTCTCATCTCTTTTTCTATAATAGTCTTTGCAATATATAATCCAATTCCATCACTATTTTTCTTAGTGGTAAAATATGGCTCAAATATACTATTGAGATACTCTTTTTTTATACCTCCACCATTATCTTTAATAGATATGATATTTTTATCTATAACTATCTCTATATTAGGCTCTTTTACCTCTCTTTGAATTAAAATATCTCTGGCATTATTAATAATATTTAAAATAACCTGCTGAAACTCATTTCTATTTGCATAACATGTAAAATTATCTTTAACATCTAAATTAATATCTATCTTATTTAGAGTTGGAGATATAATTTTTATAGTATCTTCTAACGCTTTTTGAATATCAAAATCTTCTCTCTTTTTAGATGGATTATAGAAATTTCTAAAATTTTCTATAGTTTTAGACATATATTGAAGTTGCTCATTTGCCTCTTTAATAGTTAAGAGTGCATCCTTGTCACCATTACAACTCCTTTTAATGTGCATAAATGCAAAAGATAAAAAATTTAGTGGCTGTCTCCACTGATGAGCAATTATTGCTATCATCTCACCCATTGAGGCTAATCTTGATTGTTGAAGTAACATACTTTGTTGTAACTTTTGACTATTTTCAATAAGCTTAAACTTATATGATATAGCAAAAGATAGAAACATAGATTCTATTGCAAAAGCAATATGTAAAAATGGAAATGTTTTAAAATCTATATTAAACATATCTATAAAATACTCTCCAATAGATACAACAAGTAGAGAATACCATCCAATTAATATTAAATAAAATGGTATATCTTTAGTTTTACTAAGTCTTTGTGCTTCAGATAAAACAAGTAAAATCCATATAAAACTAGGTATAAATTTAGTTAATATTGCATGAGAAAATATTAGAGTATATATTAAATCAAAGATAGAGAGATATATTATAGAATTAATAATCTTATTTAAATTTTTTATTTTATATAAAGTTAAGAATTGCTGAATAAATAGTGTTGAGAAGAGTACAACTAATATTTGAGAAATATCAAATATAAATATATCTCGTTTAAAGTTATAAAACTCGCTAAAAGGATATATAAATAGATTTTCTATCTGTATCAAGAGAGATATTATTGCAAGTTGTGCTAAAGCATAATATAAATATTGCAAATTTCTAATATAAAAATAGAATGCTAAATTATATACAGCAGAAGACAAAATAACCCCAAGAGAGAGAATAGCAATAAAAAACTCTACATCACTATATATATAAACAGGCTTAGTTGCAATAAAGAAATGTTCATCATAAAAAAATATTATAACTATACCTAAATATATAATAATAGAAGCTATTTTTATCTTCAGTATCTTATCCATTAGAGATGTATCCTATATCCACACTTAGAGATATTTTCTATCTTCTCTTTACCTATAAGTTTTCTAACATCACGGACTAAACTACGAAGTGCATCACTACTCATAATTTTATCAAACCATACAAAATTTTCTATCTCTGAATATGAGACTATTCTTCCTCGATTTTTTAAGAGAATATCTAAAAATTTATATTGAGAATCTGTTAATTTTATAACCTCATCACCTCTAATTAGAGTATGATTAAATGTATCTAATTTATGCTCTTTTGAGAGGTCTATAATATTTGGATTTTGTGTCTCTATCTGCTCAAAGCATAATCTTATAGCATCAAACATAGACTCCTCTTCCATAGGTTTTACAAGATACTTAATTAAATTTAGAGTAACAGCTTCAAGCAGATACTCTGTATTTGTATATGCTGTTGTAATAATAATTGGCGTCTTTTTATCATCTTTTCTAATCTCTCTACATAGAGTTAAACCGTCCATATTTGGCATCTCTATATCAGTCATTATCATATCTATTTTACCCTCTTTATATATCTCTAATGCCTCTACTCCATCACTTGCTTCATAAATTTTAGCAAAATATGGACGAAGATAAGATATTGCAATTCTTCTAATAAAATCTTCATCTTCAACATATAAAAGAGTATATTTACTTCTTTTTAACATCTCTCACCCTCTACACTTTTTCTACACTTTTTCATTATTACCTACTTCTACTATAGTAGTATATAAAATATTTGACTAACCTTACACTTAATTTTATATGCTATTATTAGTAAAACAGAATGGGATTTTTTCATGGTAAAAAATATAATTTTATTAATTTTTATTATTATTTTTAGTGGTGGTTGTGGAATGATGGGAAGTAGTTCTAAAAAAGATACTACACTAGCAAATAGTACTATAGATACAGATTTAAACTCAACTACAGATAATAATAATTTAATAGCAGATGGCTCATTAAATAGTAGCGTTAGAGATGCTGAAGAGGAAAATAGTATATTGCCTCAAACTATTAGTATGGAGTTTCCAAATATTCTAAAACCAGACAGTGATACTAATAGTAGCAGTGAAGATAATCAAACTACAGATAGTAACAACTCACTAGATAATAATCAAACTATAGATAGTAACAGTTCATTAGAAAATAATCAAACTAAAATAGTAAATGAGATTGGATATGAACAGCTTAAAAAAAATATATCTCAAATAGAGGATATTGTAAAAATTGCACAGATAAATCTAGTTCTATTAGAAAAGGTTATGCCACAAGTTTTGAATAGATGTGAAGGTATGTTATCTTGTACATTTGAACCTAAAATATTATCTGTCGTGCTTGATAATAAAACTATCTCTAAAATAGATACTATTATAGATGATGGTAATTTTACACTTGATGAATATACTAATAGTAGAGTATCTCTAGGAGAATTAGCTTTTAGAAAAGATTATGTTGATGAGGGAAATAATTATGAGTTAAAATTAGATATGGCATCAAATGATGATATCTTAAGAAGTTTCTATAAAGAGAATAATGAGAGTGATAATAATATTACAGTTAAAAATAAAAATGATATAAATAGAACTTTAGAGGAGTTTCAAATATTTAAATGGAATGATTATAGCAAAGATGTTACAACAACATACTTCTATAGAGATAAAAATAAAACTATAGATATATCTATCTATTATTTAACCGATGAGAGTGGAAAAGAGACTATGCATGTATATAATAGAGTAGCTCAAGAGGGACATAAAGAGAATATGAGCTTAACTTTAGCAAATAAAGATGATGATAACTCTACTATTCAAATTCAAACAAATAGCATTGAAGAGATATCAGAAGGAAACGATACAAATATTAGTAGTTTTTCATCAACAGGAGAAATTACAGATAATAACTCTCTAATACTATTTTCAGGAAACCTAATAAATCCAAACTCAGAAGATAACATTACAAGTACCACAGAGGTAATATGTAATAAGAGTAGTTGTAATGAAAATAATAGTAGTAGTGAAGATAATAGTACAATTATAGAAAATAATAATAGTAAAGAGATAAATAATATAAGAGATAATCTTCAATTCTATCAACTTAAAATTACAGATATAAATCTAACAGATGGTTCATTTCTCCTTCTTCCTCCATATACAGATATTACAGGCTTTTCTCTAATAGATATTTTTGAAGTCACTCTAGGAACATTTACTATATTTGAGGGGAAAGCACAAGGAGAGATACATAATAGTAGCTATAATGATATGTTAAATAATCTTACTATTGTAAGAATTAAAGAACCTGATGAGGTTAATAGTAGTAAAGATATGTTTGAGATAATCCCCGAAGATAAAAGACCTAAAATAGAGATTTTAGAATAGATTTATTTAGCAAATCTAATATTACATTAAATATATTCTCTATAGATTTTAACTCCACTTTCTCATTAATAGAGTGAGGATACTTTATTGTAGGACCAATTGATGCAAATTTAATATTTGGATATTTTTTAGACAATACTCCACACTCAAGTCCAGCATGTATTGCACTATATTTAGCTATGCCAAAAACTCTCTCCATACTACTATATACATTTTCTGTAAACTCATTAATTTCAGGTTTCCATGCAGGATATTTATACTCTTCTCTTACGCTAAATTCATATTTTTTAAATAGTCCTATATTTTTATTACATATAATACTTAACCCATCTTTAGACATAGCCCTAACACTACTCTCTATAGATATATCTCCACGATTAAAGTTAACTATAGCAAGATTTATACTCCTATCTGGTATATTTAAATCACTATTAAAAGAGTCTATTCCGTGTTTAAACTCATTTAATAAATCTATGAAATCTATACTATCATAAACCTCATCTAAATTATCTATTGGCTCTACCTTAACTAAGCTATTACTACTCTCTAAGGTATATAAAGAGCTAATAGTAGCTATAGCACTGGTTGGAATTGAATTTCTTCTCTCACCTCCACTAAATGAGCCTATCTTAATATCTCTATCTTTTAAAAATTCTGCCAAAATCTTAATAGCATTAGGAATATTTTTATCTATATCAATTCCAGAGTGTCCGCCCTGTAACCCCGTCACACTTACTCTATAGTTATATTTAAATGGAGCAGATTTCTCTACTCTCTTAGAGGCTACAATATCAGCTCCACCAGCACAACCGATACACACCTCTCCTGCATCTTCAAAATCAATATTTAACAAATATCTACTATTTAATTTTAAATTTAAATGGGAAGCACCAATTAGACCAATCTCCTCATCAGCTGTAAATAGAAACTCTAACTCTTTTTGCATATCTATAAGATACATCATCATAGCAATAGCAATCCCATTATCAGCACCCAATGATGACTCTTTAGCATATAACCACCCATCTTTAATATATGTCTCTATATCAGGAGCTTTTCCCATACATACCATATCATAGTGAGCTTGAAGAACAAGTTTTGGATTTCCTCTTTTTACAAGTAGATTTTGAGCATCATCTATCTCTACACTATAACCTCTATCTATTGCAAACTCTTTTAAAAACTCTAATAGCTTTTGACTCTCTCTACTACAGTGTGGAATTTTTGTTATCTGAATAAAATATTCTATAATTTTTTCTACCATAATATCTCTTTTTTAAAGAATTATATAGAATTTAAATAAAATTTCAGAGAAATTTGAAAAAATAGAGAATTAATTATTACTTAGTTAATAGTCTAACTAAGTAATAATCCATACAACACAACTTTTTTAAATCTTGTTGAAAGGCTACGCCTAAACCTCATACACACACTATATTTTCATATATGAGAATATTATAAAATAAAAATGTGTAATAAAAATGTAGAAATATATTTTTTCTAAAAAAGATTAGATTTTACCATTTTATGGGCGTAAAACTCCTCTGAATATGGTAATATTTCCTATTTGCCATAACAATATGATATAGTATCCAGCTAAAAGATAGAGTTAAAACTATATTAGATATTATATATACAATTAAAAAATTAAAAAAACTATTTATAATTAAAAGAGTAAATAGAGCAAGATGTACAAAAAAATGTATCTTTACTCTTTTAGGATGTATAACATCATGCATCATAGGAGCTTCCATATATCCTTGGTTAGATAAATGAAACCATACTAAAAATGGAACTATCTTATATACCATAGCAAATACTATACTTAGAGCAAAACCTATAAATGATATATAGGTTATAGCTCTTAGGTCATCTATAAAAAAGCTAGATAGACTTACAATTAGTAGTCCCATACCAAATCTCCAAAACCATACACTCCCATCTACAGTTGGTCGTCTTCTTCTATATAATCTATGGAGTGTTACTCCTGCATAAATTATAAGTAGAGATGAGAAAACTATATCTATTAGAATAGTGTCTATACTACGAAAGATAAGAATACTTTTTATAACTAAAAGCATAAATAGAGTGATAATTAGATATTTTGTCATTATATTAGGATATTTAGGTGTTACAAAAAACATCTCTATAACTTGAAAAGATATAGCAATAATTAGCAGAGTTACCCAACCAAATATAGCAAATGAGTAGTGTATCTCTCTTAGTTCTAATAAATATGGCATATCTAAATATCCACCAAGAGTTAATAGCATAACTATACCTAGAAGTATGGTTATAATAAAACTAGATATAGCAAATAACATACCCTTTGATGAACTTGAGTGGTCTTTTATCTTAATTAGCTCTTTAAACATTAGTGTAGAGGTGTGTAGAAGTCCACCACCTAAGATAATAGAGGCAAAAAGATATAGATATGAGTTGGAAGTTGAAAATGCAGTAATCTGTAGCAATATACCAACAGATAATAGAATATGAGCAATTAAAGCTTTTTTAGTTGGAATCTTAATAACAACCCCTGCAATTACAGGTAACATCTGAAACATTGCTCCAAACATAAATGAAGCCATTACACCCAATCCTAAAAGATGTACTAAAATTATATGAGAACTAAATAGAGGTAGTTGATAAAAACTATTAAAGAGTATAAAAAGAGAAAGTAAAACTCCAAATATACTACCTGTAATAAAAAACCTTAAAACAACAGATATTGGAGGTGCTTGTTCTAATGAGAGTCCACCTTGACTAAACATCTACTAAATCCTCCAAATCTATACCACTCTCTTTAGAGATTAATATGTGCCATGTATCATTATGATTTTTTACTAGATAACTATATTTTTTCTCTTTTGCTATCTCAATAAGAGGTATAGGGTTTTTTCTATGTATCATATATAAAAACTCTCCACTCCCCATACTCTGTAGATAACTTAATGAGAGTTGTAGTGGAATTGGGTGTTCCATCTCTCTTGCATCTAGTAATATCTTTTTCAAAGCTCTATCTTATCCATATTTTTCAGGGTCTCCTCTTTTTTATCTTGAGAAATTACCCTATCACACATAGCATACAACATCTGCTCCTCTTTCATATTGTGCTGTTGCAAGAGTATCATTATAGATTCTGCTAATGATAAATAGCTATCTTTATCTCTATTTTCTATAGCCTCTGCCATTTTACCTATAACCCCACGCACCTGTTCATGTTCAAAACACATAACTCTAGTAGGTCCTTCACTATTACCTGTAATCGACTCAAATACTACAAATAGTTCATCTTCCTCTTTTTTAAAATGTTTAAGTGTCTCATTAGCAAATAGCAAAAACTGTTCCTCTGCCTTTGTAAAATCCCCATCTATAACAGACTTTTCAGCATCAGCAAATAGTTCATCACAAGCTCTATGTTCACTTCTCATATAGTTAGTAATAATCATTCGATATATCCTAAAATTTAATAATATTAAACGATATTATAGACTATAAAGATTAAAGATAAATTGATATTTATTAAAAAATTTATATAAAATAGATATATTTTAATCCTATTTTACAACAAAATATAATATAATATAATATATTTATTAATATTAATAATTAATCAGGAGTATTTGTGAAATTAGATAAGATAGATAATGGAGATGAGTTTCATATTAAAGAGATTTTTTCAATTATAAAGAAGCATAAATGGAAAATTATTATTACAACTATAGTATCTATCTCTATTGCACTATTTATAGTTCATAATCAAAAACCTTTTTATAGTGCATACTCTATTGTAAAAGTTGAACAAGATGGAGATAATATCAGTACAAATTTAATTTTAGACCCAAATTTGAAACTAAAAACAAATATTGATGAAGATATATCCTTTTTAAAAACATTTTATATAAATAATAAAGCATTAAATTTAACTAAAAAAAATTTTCAAGTACAGTACTATAAAAATATCCACTATAAAAGTATAGAAATTTATAAAAAAATACCTATAGACATAAAAGATATAGAGATTAAAGATAAAAAAATTCTTGGTGCAAAATTAAGAATTACTCCAAATAGAGATGGATATTATATTGACTTTGTTCACTCATTAAAAAATAAATTAATGAATACGCTTTTTGATAAGCCTCTACTAAAAATAAAGGGGAAACAGCCTTTTAGATATAATGAAAAGATAGAAAATGAATTTTTTACACTTAGAGTTGTCAAACTTTTTAATTTTACTAAACCAATTGATATAGTACTAAATGGTGAAAATAGATATATATATAATAATATCATAAGTAATAATTTAGATATTATTCAAACTAATGAAAATGTACCCTATATTAAAATATATTATAAAGATAGAGTTCCAATACGAGCCATAAATTATGTTCAAGCTTTAACAAAAAGCTTTATTGATGATAGTTTATCTGAAAATCGTGAACAGAGTAGTATGGTTTTAAGTTTTATTAAAAATGAACTTCAACGAATGAAAAAAGAGTTAAAAAAATCAGAGAAGAGATTAGAAAACTATCGCATATCAAATAGAGCAATTCAACCTTCACTACAAGCATCTACATTTATTAAAAAGTTAAGTCGTATTGATTTTTTAATATCTGAAAATCAACTCAAAGTTAATATTATTAATAATCTTGTAGATTTCATAACAAAAAATCAAACTTTTAACTCTATAGCACCATCTCTTATAGAACTTGATGATAAAGCAACTTTAAAACTTACGCAACTACTTGATGATGCACAACTAAAAAGAGATAAACTTCTTATGGAGTTTACTCCTAAACATCCAATGGTTAAAGAGATTAATAGTCAAATTATGATTATTAAAAATAAAATTATCTCAAATATTAAAAAACTTCAAAAAAATATACTTGAAAAGGAAAGAAATCTTGAAAATAGAAAAAAATCCTATGAAAGAAAACTAAAAATCCTTCCAATTAAAGAGAGAAAAATTATTAATATACAAAGAGATTATGAAGTTAGCTCTAAACTATATAATTTTTTACTAGAAAAACAAGCAGAAAATAAAATTTTAAAAGTTGCAAATATGTCTAAATATAAAATTATAGAAAAAGCTTATAGTGATTTTACCCCTACAAAAAGCAAAAGTGGAATGATTTTAGGCTCATCTATTTTTCTTGGAATACTCATAGGACTACTTTGGATCATTATATATTATCTCTATAATAGTAAAATACTAACTATAAAAGATATAGATATTAGAACAGATATTCCTATATACGGTGCAGTTACTACCCTAAAAAATAAAAAAAATAACTCCTTTGAAAACTACAATCTGCTTCGTACAAATCTACAACTATTAGATAATAAACCTAAAATAATATTATTAAGTTCAATTATTAATATTAAAGATAGAGAGTTAGTAACCTTAAATTTAGCTGTCTCATTTGCAGAAGTTGAATATAAAACAGTTATTATCGATTTAGATAAAAATAATATATTACACTCTATACTAGTAAATAATAATAATATTGATGAGACAATATATCCAACTAAATATGAAAATTTAGATATTATCTCAATAGATAAAAGTATAGATAAAATATCAAAACAGTTTATATCCCAAAAATTACCTATATTAATTAAGGAACTTCAAACAAGAAATTATGATTATATAATAATAAATACAATACCATTTGGAGTTGTAACTGATATTAAAAAGATTATGAAACTTAGTGATATTAATTTAATTATCTTTCAAGAGGGCTATAGTGAAAGAGCATCTATAGCTAACCTCAATTATATAAAAGAGCAGAATAGTATTACAAATTTAGGAGTTGTCTTTTTACGAAATTCTTGATTTTTCTTATAAGTAGAACTCTATACCACTCTATATTATTTTCTGACCAGTGTTCAGGGTGGATATTTACCATTATCTTATTAGGTAGAACTCCTCTATCAATATTTAAGATAATCTCCTCTGTATGTTTAAATCCAAAATTAAAACTACTATTTACTCTATCTCTTCTATTGATTAAATCATTATTCCACTCTCTCCCTGCATCTGTAATATATAAAACCTTTTTAAAATCTATATCAAGATATGGTTCAGATAAAATTCCATAATCTCTATAATTATAGCGTTTCCATAGCAGACGACTATCCCACTTTGATGTTGGTCTACCATGCATAGAGATACTTTTTATAGGATATATCTCTCTTAATTTAGATAGATTTCTAGCAAAATCTCTAATAGCCTTTTCATAATTCCCATTAGTCTCTGCTAAAGACTCATAATGATAACCTATCTCATGTCCTAAAGTTGCTATCTCTCTAATAATATCAGGTTTTAGAGTCCTTGAAATGGTTCTAAAATAGTATGTAGCCTTTATACCCATACTATTTTCTATCTTTGCCATTTTCAATGAACTCTTGGGTCTTCTATCAACATCATGACGAATTATAATAAATGCTCTATTTTTATCATATTTTAAACTAAAATACTCTTCAACAGTTATAAATTGAAAATTTTCCTTCTTTAAAGAAATTAAAAAGTCTCTATATATTTTATGTGTAAAATCTCTCATTATTGAAACCTTAATTGATAATCTGGATTTTCTCTTATAATCTTTACACTTTTTGGGTAGTTCTCAATAAACCAAACTAAAAAAGCTGTTACATCTATCTTTTTTTTAATATAATTATCTCTCTTTTCTATATAATCTTCTTTAGAGCTATTATCAATAATATCTACTGCCTTAAAGGTAGCCTCTACTCCATCTGTAATAATATAGAAGAGTCCCTCCTCTTCTAACTCCTTAAATATTCCTGCATCATTTAGTGAGTTTACATATATTGCAGGTGTACCCAACATAGCAGATTCTGATGCCATAGTAGCCCCTTCACCAACATATAATGATGCAAAATATAGAGCATCATGTATTCTATCTATAGGAATTGTTATTCGATATTTTTCTAATTCAAATGGAAGCTCCACCTCTGAAGAGATAAAAACCTCTATATTTTCAGATAGTTTTTTTACTAATTCAATCTTCTGTTGATATAAGAAACCCTTTTGACCTATATCATGATGAGCATCCCAAGATACAAATCTAATAATTGCATATCTCTTATCTTTTTTTATATTAAGTAGTTCATATATACTATCATCAGCTCTAAATCTATTTGGGTGAAGATAAAAAAGCTCTATATTTCCTCTATATCTTAGATGTTTATCTCCAAAACTCTTTTCAAAAGAGGTGGCTGTAAGTATTGTATCTGTTAAAAAGCTAAGATTTAGAGAATTTTCAGTATCTGCCATAGATATTTGTCGAACTCTTAAAATTTTAGATACTAATGTTGCATGTATTGACATTCTATTTAAGACAATATCTGGTTTAAATTGATTTAAAATAGAATAAAATTTAACAATATCTTTAACTAAAAAGAGTATCTTTTTTAATAATCCTTTTCTATTTCTACTTAAAACTATAAATGGAAGATTATATCTCTCTAATAACTCAACACAAATCTCTTTATCTTTAGTAACAAATAACCCTTCCCACCCCTTTTTTTCTAAATCCCAATAGATATTTTTAAAATTATGAACCTGTGCAGGGTGTCCAACATCAAATAGTATCTTTTTCATATTAAACCTTTTATTCCCAATTTAAAAATCTGTTTTTGAAATGATTTAAAATCAGAACTTACCATATATCTATCTTTTGATATTAAGTTTTTATCTATATTTTTGCCATTTTTTGTATTAATACCATTTTTAGAATATAAAAAACCTATATAGTTATATTTCTTTAGAAGTTCAATAGTTATTGAATTAAAATCTCTATCTCCACCAAAAGGGATAGAAAATACCTTAGATAATCTAACATCACATCTTTTTAATAATTGATGATTTTTAACTATCTCCTCTTCCTGTTGCTCTCTATTTAGAGAAGATAATAGATAGTGATTATATGTATGGTTTCCATATAAAACTAAAGAATTATTTTTAATATATTTTATATTATCTACACAAAAATTCTCTAAAGATACTCCACTCTTTTTTAGATAATTATCGAGTAAAGCATCAATTATTTCACTATTAACTCTTTGGCTTTTACTCATTTTGTAGAAATTCTGAGCTGTTAAATTATATGCACGGGATAGAGAAATATTTTTTTCTAGAAAATCTTCTACTAATGAGTTATTTATTAGAAATCTAATCTTATCTCTCCAAAAAACTTTTCCTTCTAATGAAGCTCCATTTATAAATATTGTAGATGGAACACCTAGCGTCGCTAATACAGGAATAGCTTCTTTAAAAACAGATAGATATGCATCATCAAATGTAATAGCTACTTTACCCAATATATCATTTTGGGTAAAAAGCTCATCAAGCTCTACAATATCAAAATATCTTTTTAGCCATGATAATTGTTTATATATATTCTCAGGAGTAACATTATGTAACCCCTTTTTGAGATTATCTGGAACTCTACTGAAAGTAGAATGATATAATAAAATATGTGAAGAGAAGTATGGTTGAACCCTATTTAATAACTCAATCATAATACAGCTCCATTCTCAATTAATTTTAGTTTTGGTAATCTATTCTCTTTTTGAAGTTCACAATAGGTCGATAGAAATCTATCTCTATTTTTTAAATATCTATAGGCAAGATAACTATTCCAATCTCTATCAAAAAATAGTTTTCCTTCCTCCCACTGCTCTATAGAGCTTAATCTATTATCTTCAATATACTCAATAGCCTTAACCATTAACTTAACACCTAAAACAATAGATTTACTATTAATAGTTCCATAGTTATCAATCTTCTCAATTTTAGGACGCTTAGTAAAGATAATCCTACCAGAGTCAATTCCTAGCGACATAAGATGTATAGTTACACCAAAATATCCAAAATCATTCTCTATAAATGGCCATAGATTTGTATTTCCCCCTCTATAATATGGAGATAGTCCTGTGTGCATATTTATTACAAATTTTGCAGAGGAGATTATCTCTCTACCTATTAAACATGTCCCCATAACTACAATAATATCTGGTTTCTTCTCCCTTATTAGAGAGATATAATATTCATCATTAATTGACCTATATTTAGGAGTTACACTTCCAATTAATAACTCTTTATGATTTTTATAAAAGTGTTTTTTTGAGCCTCCAAAAAACTTCTCTTCAGCTAACTCTTTCTCTTTTAATAAACTCTTCCCATATTTTATAAATAGACTATTTATTAATCTATTTTTTATATAGAACCTAAAATTTTTTAGCCTATTTTTAAACTTCTCATATCTACTTCTATTAATAACCTTTGCTCCTGTAATAACTCCAACAACAGAGCCTGTATTCTCTATTATCTGATTACATAGATAGAAATGTCTCTCTTTTGAGTGGGTTAGAATTACTATTCTCATATTAATATCTCCTTATATAATTTATTTTATTAATTTATAAATAAGCTTTTTCTCTTTTGGAAAAAATAAAAATAAACCTAAAAATGAGAATATATCTCTTAAATAGTAATATACAAATAGTTTTCCTTTTTTAATTATTAAAACTTTTGCTCCTATAATAGTGGGGTGTATTAATAGAGCATAGGGAGAGAAAATAGAACCTAAAAGAGATATAGAGAGAATTATAAGTGTATAACTTGTTCTAAATAATCTTCTATACATATATCGATTAAATATATGGTCTCGTATCATTACACTTGTTTGATAGAGTAGAGAACCATCAAATAACATCTTCCATACTCTTCTCTTATCAAGATAGCTTACAGTGTGATGTATAACAAATAACTCTTTTTTTCTAAGAAGAAGTACCCCTATATTTGCCAATCTAAGTCCAAAATCAATATCTTGTGAGCGTCTATATTTCGTTCTCATTCCATCTACCAAAAACCATAAATCTTTTTTTATTATAAAAAAACCTCCTGTTTCAGGATAGAATGTATCTTTTTTTAGATTTGGAAAATGGAGAGTCTCCTCTACTTTTAACCAATTCTCATTATAAAAGATATTTTTTAACTGTCCCGATATAAATGGATAGATTAGTCTATTATTATTATTAAAAGCTACACTATGAAACTCTCTATCTATTTCCATATCAGCATCTAAAAAAATAAATATATCCCCTTTTGCTTCAATTGCCCCTATATTCCTAGCAATAGCTGCATTTATCTCTCCAGTGATTTCAAAAATCTTAACCTCTTTAAACTCTTTAACAATATCTATACTATTATCGGTAGAACGAGAGTCCACATAGATTATCTCATAATTATCAATCTTATTATATGAGGTGTATAAAAGTATACTTTTTATAGTTAAGCCTACAGTTTTTGCCTCATTCATACCTATTACAATAAAAGAAATCACTCTATTTTCTCCTTTTAAATGCTAATATGGAAAATATTTTCCTAAATATCTCTCTCTTTTGAGTAAATCCCTAAAAATATTCATATCTCTATATTTGACTATTCTCTGTTTAGCCCCAACAACAATAGCTCCTGCTGGAACATCCTCTGATACTGTTGTACCCATACCGATAATTGCTCCATCTCCAATAGTTACCCCTGGAGCAATAGTCACATTCATACCTATCCATACAGAGTTACCAATTGTCACTGGTTTATATATATAACTATTATCATATGGTATAAATGAAGAGGAGTTCATATTATGATTTTCTGAATATATAAGTAGATTACGACTTATATATGTATTATCTCCAATTTTAATACCTCCAAGAGCATGAAAAAATGCTCCACTCCCAATATGAACATAATCTCCTAAAATTAAATTGTCTGGATTTTGTATATAAACTCTTCCATATATTACACACCCAACACCACGATTTTTAATTCTATTTATAGAATAAATACCATAAGCCCTTTTTATCTGTGGCTCTATAAGAGATATATAGAGTCGTACAAAAGGATATACTATATTTATATTAAATAGTGTATTTCTAAAAAAGCGTATAATTATCTTACCCATATCTTTACCTTTTTAATATATTAATTGGGAAATATATTAACTCGAACAGTGCAGGTAAAATATCATCTCTATCCCATACATAATATTTAGTCTTCTCTCTATTATAAAATCTATCTGCTCTATACTCTCTATTTAGAATAATCATAATGGTATCAAGTAATATATGTTTTGCATAACTCTGTTGATATGTTGTAGTGATTAAATCTCTGTTATAAATCATCTTGTTATAGAGTGACATTAAAAAAGGAACTCCTGCTTTTTCAGCAATAATATGAGATTTCCAAGTTCGTGGATTAATCTCTAAAAGTTTATACTTTTTATCTCTACTATCATATTTAAACTCGACTTCACAGATACCACTATAACCTATTGCCTTTAAGAGTTTTTCACTCTGTAATCTTAGCTCTTCTATCTCCACACTCTCTATAAATGTTGCTGCATTTCCAAAGTCTGCAGGGTGTTGCCTCTTTCTTCTAATAGCCATATAGTTAAACACTTTCCCATCTCTATAGAAAAAGTAACTAGAGTATTCATTGTAACTACTCCCTGGGATTATATCTTGAACCATTATTTCTGATTTTGGAATTACCTTTGTTGCTAATATATAATTTGATATAAGCTCCTTTTTATCTCTACATAGAAATACCTTTTTTTTAAATTTACTATAAAATATATGCATAACAGCAGGTTTTATAATACAAGGATATTTAATACTATTATTACCAATTAACTCATTTATATCTTTGGGGAAAATAGTATCTGGAAATGGAACTGATATTAATTGTGCTATCTTATAGGTTTCTATCTTATTATAACACTTTTTAATTACAGACCATCTATCCGAAGAGACAACAAAATATCTATTTAATTTATCTCTATTTTTACTTAATATCTTAACCTGAAAATCATTTGTTGGTACTATTAACCACCCTCTATACTCTCCTCTTTCTCCAAACTCTAAAAGCTTTTTTAATATACCTTCATTTTTACATCTATAGAATTTATTACAATATTTTGAATGTTTTCCAAGATTAAATCGAGTACTATCTAATAGAATAGTTGGAATACCATTTTTACCATATACTCTAATTATATTTAGACCCTGAATATGTCCACCCAATACAACTACGCCTACCTTTTTCATAAAATATCCTTATTATTCTCTAACCATAAATTGAGATTTATCCATTTCCAAATATCTCTTGAGTAGTCTCCTTTATGGTTTAAGTGTTGAGCATATAGTGATTTTGCCTTATTGGTATCTATATACTTTTTAAAATTTTTAGCTGGATTTTCTAAAATATTAAATATCATATCTCTAAAAAAACTCTCTCTAAACCAGTCTGCTTCTGGTGTTGAGAAACCAACCTTATCATACCTTGTTCTAATCTTTTCAGGAACAATCGATTTCACACTCTCTCTTAATATATATTTTGTTACTCCTTTTCTAATGTAATTATCATTGGTTAATGAGAGTGTCTGCTCTACAACTCTATAGTCTAAGAATGGAACACGAGACTCTATTGAAAATCTCATAGAGTTTAAATCCTCCCACTTTAATAGATGTTCAAGCTTATATTCAAAATGTCTAATAAGAGACTCTCTTAGAGATTTAGCACTATATAGCTCATCTGTAAGAGTATTTTTCCCATTATGATTTTTAAAAAAATCACTCTGTATATATGAGATATTTTTCCCTTTAAGATTAAGCTTTAATCTATTTGGTAATAGAAAAAATATAAGAGTCTTTATCGCATAGAGAGATTTATGTAGTTTTATATAGTATAGCATCTCTATAAATAGGGTTCTTAGTGATAGAGTTGTAAGAAGCTCTTTAAAATAGAAGCCATAAAAGTATGGATATCCTGCTAACTGCTCATCTGCTCCCTGCCCATCTAGTGTAACAGTTACATACTTTTTTGCCAACTCCATTACCTTATATTGTGCATATATACTTGTAGTTGGTACAGGCTCATCAAGTAACTCAACCATATCTTTTATATCATTAAATAGAGATTTAGCTGTTGGTGTAGTATAATGCATATTTTTTAAAAATAGACTCATCTCATCTATAAATTTACTCTCATCACCCTTTTCCCCCTTTCCATATATAGCAGAGAAGCTATTTATATCTTTAATATTAAGTCTTTTTGATATAGTAGATATAATAGTAGATGAGTCTAATCCTCCACTAAGACATACCCCAACAGGTACATCACTTCTCATTCTAAGTTTTATAGATGAGGTTAAGAGTTCATAGTACTCTTTACTATCTATATTACCTCTATTACAGTTACTACTTAAATCATACCATTTATGTAGTTTAAACTCTTTTTTAGAGTTTATCTTAAAGTAGTGTCCATGTGGAACTTTATAAATCTCACTATAAAATGTTCTATCTCCATAATCTGTTCTATTAAATAGAAGATAATCAAATATAGCCTGTTCATTAATAGATAGATTTCTACTATCAATCACCTCTCTTAGAGCTTTTATCTCTGATGCAAATAGAAAATTATTACTATCTCTATAGTAGTAGAATGGCTTAATACCAAACCTATCTCTTGCACCAAAAATCTCTTTCCTATCTCTATCATATATAACAAATGCCCACATACCATTAAATCTATCTAAACACTCTTCACCCCACTCTTGATAGGCATTTAATACAACCTCTGTATCACTATCACTCCTAAAGTGATATCCTCTTTTCTTAAGCTTCTCTCTTAACTCTATATAGTTATATACCTCTCCATTAAAGATAAGTATAAAACGGTTATTACTACTTATCATAGGTTGATGTCCAGCTGTAGATATATCAATAATACTTAAACGGACAAAACCTAAACCTACGCTATCTTCTATAAATAACCCACTATCATCAGGACCTCTATGCTCTATTTTTTTCATCATCTTCAAAATAGTATACTCATCTATAACTCTATTATCTAAAGCTATATTACCTACAATTCCACACATTATATTCCTTTATATATATCTATAATTTTTTTTGCGATTATCTCTGATTTGAGATGCTTTATAGCCTCTCTCCCATCTGTTTTTTTGCCAAACTCTAAAGCTCTTTTAATATCTGAAGCAAAATCTCTATAGTCAAAAGTGGAGATATAACACCCTTTAGTATTTGATAGAACCTCATCTACATCACCTACAGGAGTAGATACTATAGGCACATTACACGCCATAGCCTCTTTAATAGCATTTGGGCTACCTTCCCAAAAACTTGTTAATATAATTACATCAGAAGCATTATAGTAATAAGGAACTCTATCATTTGGTATATTTTTTAAATAGTGTAGTACTAAATTATTATCGTTTATATACTCAAAAGCTTTTTTTGCAAGAGTAAAGTTCTTCTCTACTCTATCTGGATTTGAGGTAAATAGAATATGTCTCTTTTTATCACTCCAACCCACCTCTTTAAGTGCTATATCTTTTGAGATTGACCTAAATCTATCTAAATCTACACCATTTGGAACAATATATACATCTTTAATTCCTAATGAAAGATACATATCTTTTGATTTTACAATTGTACGAGACCATGATATATGATGAAAAATATATATAATCCATCTAAACCACCTTTTTGCCTTAACATCATCTCCCATTAATGATACAACTATGGATTTAGCTCCTGCTAAAGATGTAACAATAGCAGATAGCCAATAGTGTGCATGTACTATATCATATTGCTTCTCTTTTAGATATGCTCTTACTTTAGGAATAGATTTTAAATATCCCTTAATACCTCTACCTTTAATTGTAAAATAGTTTATTGATATTCCCTCTTTTTTTAAAGACTCACCTTGATTTTTTATAATGGGACTTATCCCACTCTTACTATTTCCACTACTTATAAATAGTACACGCATCTCTATCTATTATCTCCTTTATCTAAAATTCCAATAACTAATAAGTATAACTAGTATCACCATAGAGATATAGAAGAATATTTGAAACTCTTTCTTTCTCTTCATATCAATTAGACCTCTATCATACTTATCTAAAAACCAAAAAGCTACAATATATACCATTGGTATGTGTGGCATAGCTTTTCTCAACTCAAGACCATCTATTAAAAATATAAGTCCACACATCTCAAAGATTACAAAAAAAGTAAGTGGATATAAATTATAGACTCTCTGTTTATATATATAGAATATCCCCAACCAGAATGGAAAAGAGATAAGCACTCTATATATAAGCCCTGAAGTGTAAAACATTGTTAGAACTTTCTTATAAGATATTATTGTAGGAATTGGTCCTATAACTTGTGAAAGTACATTTACAGCATAGGTAAATGGAAGTCCACCAATAATACTCCCTTGTATTGTTCTTGCATATATAAGCCCATCTATTCCCCCTGCTGTATAATCATCTATCTCTGCAAGAATAGAGTTACCAGCCACAGCAAAAATAACTAAAAATACTACTAAGGCAATAATTTTTATACTCTTTTTTGTTTCTCCTGATATAAGAACAGCTAAACCAACAGATGCCACAATAAAAACAGGAATAACAGTTCGAAATAGCATAATAGTGGACATAAAAATTAAAGCCAATATTAGATGAAGAATATTTCTACTATTTACAAATCTATAATAGAAGTCAAATGATAAAATTGTTAACATAACCATAAAACTCTCTTTAAGTCCCGTAGAGTGAAAAAATAAAACAAAAGATGAGAGTGAATAAGCTACTGATGATAAAAAAGCATACTTTTGACTCATAAAATTATTAGCAATCTTAAATATGCTATATACAGTAATAAGATTTACAAATAGATAAAAAAAGTTCAAAATAATATTAGACTCTACAAGTTTATATAGTGGATATAGAACTAAAACCATACCTAAATCATCTGTACCCATATCTTTTAGATAATCATCTATCGCAATTCCTAAAGAGGGCATTTGAACCATTCTAACAGCTTTTGTATGGTACAACATTGCATCTGTATCACTAAACATAAAATAGTTATCATTATAGAAATAGGATATAAAATCCTCCATAAATATGGCAAGTGCAGTATATATAATAACTACTGCTACTCTATTACTATATGACTTTATAGGCATTGATGTATTTAGCTTTAACATTAAAAAATAGACAATAAAACTCATAAAAGCAAAAATATTTACATATACAAATTCTGTCGTAATTTTTAAAGAAAATATTAAAAATAGAAATATTGTTGCAAGTAGATATACTCTATTTATTAGTATAAGCATGATAGCACCAATATAAGACTTAATAGACTAATAGATATAATTAATCTAAAACTATATCCAAAACTATACAATTTCTCTGAATAGAGTGTATAGAGATAAATTTTAACTATTCCAGCTATTAAAGTTCCAACTATAATACCTTCCAATCCTATTAAATACCCAAATAATAGACTAAATAGATAGTTTAAAACTATAGATAGAAAAGTAATATATAAAATATGATGTGTTTTTCTCTTTATTGAGTATCCCAATCCATTAAGTTTAGTACCTCCCATAAATAGTATTGAAACTAATGCCATAGGTAACATATAAGCTACATCTATATATTTACTACCTGCAAATATCTTTACTATTGAGTCATCAATGAAATATACTATTATAAAGAAGATAGGTATAGATATTAAGTAAATATGAAAAAAATCTCTAATTAACTTTCTACCTTTTATACTTTTATAGTTTTTAAACATAATTGGGAAAAAACCACCTGAGAGTGTATCTATTACTATTTTTGGTATTTTTGCAAGTTTCATAATAACAGCATAGAGTCCCAACTCATATTTTCCAAAAAGCATAAGTATTACAAACCTATCTATAAATTGCATCAGACTATTTCCTAGAGAGTTAGGAACATATGGTAGAGATAATATAAAAAGCTCTTTTAATAGCTCTTTTGCATTATCTATAATTTTAAAATCTAAAATATAATCTCTTGCTATAAAAAGGGATACCAAAGAACCTAAAAATACCCCTATCACTAAACCTTGAATATAGGACTCTATTCCACCACTAAAATATAAAGAGAATACTCCTAATACCATACCCAATATATAAGAAAATAGTGAAATAAATGAAGCCTCTTTTGCCTTCTCCCTCCATCTTAGAAATGAGAATGTGTGATAACTTATCATATAAAAGAGTACATAAAAAGAGATATATAACCAAATCTCTCTATTTAATAAAAATAGTTCATCTCTATAGAAAAACATTAAATTCAATATTATACTGATAATAGATATAACAGTAAAACTTATTATAATAGTAGAGACATATAAAAAAGATAACTGTTGATGACTATTTTTTGACTCTGTTAGTAGTATCCCTATACCAGAATCTATACCTAAAATTACAAATATATTTAAAAAAGAACTTATAATTAAAAAAAGGTCATAAGTAGCAAACTCCTCAACTGATACGCTCTTAGTAAGTATAGGTATAATAAGAAATGCTAAAAGTTTGTTTCCAATATTTGCAATAAGATAATATTTACTATCACTAAGACCCTTTTTTATTAAACTCATTTTATGAACTTCTCACTCCCTTCAAGAAAATTGCTTTAATAAATTTACAAAAATAGTCTATATCTGTTAAAATATGATTTTTTCTATATTTTTCAATATATCTAAGCTCTGATTTTATTAACTCATCAAAATTTTTAGGTTTATCTATATAATATGGGGGTATTAATCCTGGTTTATACTTATTTCGTATGCGAACAAACCACTCTGGATATTGATTTAACATGGTATCACTTAAAGGTCTAAAACCTATTAATTTTAAATCACCCTTTAAAAAATTAATAATCATAGGTAGTTCATCTAACCAATATCTTCGTAAAAATTTACCTGTTTTTGTAATCCTAAAATCATTTCTAATTGTCCCATCACTATTTAAACCATTCTTCTTAATAACGAAATCTTGTATATATTCAGAGTATGGCTCCATTGTTCTTAATTTATAAACAAAAATTCGCTTACCATCTTTTCCTGTACGAGGTAGTTTTATTAACCAAGAGTAATTTCTATCTTTAACTGATTTAACATCTCTTTTTTTTATAATATCTACAGTGATTTCTCCCTTTTTTTCTATTGACTGTTCCACTTCAAATCCATGATGAACAAAATAACCATAATAAAAATTTATACCATTTATTACTACTTTAACACGCTCTCCTACTTTTATAGTATTATTAATTTTTTGTAATAATCTTCCTAGAGTTGGTGAATTATAATATATAGTGGACACAATTTTTCTCCATTATTCTTAATCTTATTTTAACAAAAATTATTTTAAATGCACAAATATAAATACTATTTGTTGGTAATCATTATATTATGTTTTAAAGTAAAAGTCAATAAATTTAAGACTTTTATGTTAAAATAGAGGAGATTAGCGATTTAAAAAAGGAGATACTACTATTTTATGATAGTCACTATTAATCATACATCAGATAAGATATTAGAACAAATCATTAATGAAAATCAAAAATTCATTAATATGTTTTTTAAGAATAAATCTCTAAAAGAGTTAAAATCAAAATTAAAAAAATATTTATATAAAAAGTTAGATAATAATAGTCTAGCATATTATAAAAGAGAAATATCAAACCAGAATGCTATAGATAGAGTCAGTTGGCAAAACTATGCAACAATAAGACTACTTGACTATATAGAATATGATGGGTTAGTTTTAAAAGATAATAATCTAAGAGGAGAAGAGATTATATCTGAGCCTATTACTACATTTTATCAAGTAATTAATAAAAAAAAGAGTGTTAGTAGTGATTTTCTACTTGATATGCTATATCTACTTAGACAATTAAATGGTACATTTAAACAGAAAATATCCTCAAAAGAGGAGATAATTAAATGGATGGATAGACATCACTCTGGAATTGAACCTGAAATTGTAGAATTAAGAGCCAAAAACAGAGATAGAATTATTACTAAAATTATTCAAAAGATAGATAGAGGTGAGATAGAAAAATATAAATATACTTTTGATAGAGGAATGAGCTTTAGAGAGAAATATAAAACTGTTCAAGCGTGGTGGAAGACAGAAAAGTTCCATATACGATTTGCTTTTAGAGATTATAAGCTCTTAAATGAGATGTTAGATTACTCTTTAGATAAAAAGACACTCAAACTCCTAGAGAGTGCTAAAAAGAGAGGTATTCCACTATTTGTTAATCCTCACTATGCATCTCTTCTTTTAGTCAATCCTCCAAAAAAATATAAATATAGTGATATGCCTATTAGAAGTTATATTTTCCCTAGTCAAGAGCTTATAGATGAATTTGGATATATTGTCGCATGGGAAAAAGAAGATATTATTAAACCTAATGAACCCAATAGTGCAGGATGGTTACTCCCTAATGGAAATGTTATCCATAGACGATATCCTGAAGTAGCCATTTTTATACCCAAAACACGAGGACGAAGTTGTGGAGGACTTTGTGTATCTTGTCAGAGAATGTATGGATTTCAAAATGGAGAGTTTGATTTTGACTTAGAGTCACTAGATGGAAGAAAAGAGTGGAGTCGTTCATTACCAAAATATTTAGAATATTTTGAAAAGGATTCACAACTCCGTGACATTCTTATTACAGGTGGGGATGCTCTAATGAATAGTGACAGACAGCTAAAAGAGATTTTAGATGCTGTTTATATTATGGCAGAGAAAAAATATAAAGCTAATAGATATCGTAAAGAAAAATATGCTCTAATGAGTCGTATCCGTTTGGGAAGTCGTCTTTTAGTCTTTATTCCTCAACGAATAACAGATAATTTAATACAAATTCTAAAAAATTTTAAAGAAAAAGCATCTCAAATAGGATTTAATCAATTTATTATTCAGACACACTTTGAGAGTGCTATGGAGATTACACCTGAAGTTAAAAAGGGTGTAGAGAAAATTCTATCATCTGGTTGGATTGTAACAAATCAAAATGTATTTACTCCTGCTGTATCAATAAGAGGGCATATATCACATTTAAGAAAAACACTTAATGACATAGGTGTTTTGCCATATTATACATTTAGTGTTAAGGGATTTAGAGAAAATAGTGCTAACTTTACAAATAATGCACGAACAGTTCAAGAGATAAGAGAGGAGAAGATATTAGGAAATTATAGTGATGAGATTGATAAAAGACTTATAGAATTATCAAAAAAAAGTAATAATTTAATTAAAAATCTTAAAAAAATTAGAAATGAGATTGATGTACCATTTTTAAGTAGTGATAGAAATGTAATGAATTTACCTGCTGTTGGGAAAAGTATGACATTTAGAACTGTTGGTATTACAGATGATGGTCGTAGAATTTTAGAATTTAATCATGATTTTCGAAGAAAACATAGCCCAATTATAGAAAAGCTTGGAAAAATTTATATTATTGAATCTAAATCAATTAAAAGTTACCTGAAGCAGATAGAGGAGTATGGAGAGGATATTAATCAGTATAGTTCTATATGGGGATACTCTATGTTTGAGACAGAAAAACGAAGTTTACTTTATGAATATACCCCATTTAAATTCAAAGTTACAAATAAAATAACAAATTTTCAACCATAAAAGAGATAACTTGAGTAAACTATTAGAGATAATAGAAAATTTACCTACTACTTCAGGAGTATATAAATATCTCAATATAGATGGAGATATTTTATATATTGGTAAAGCTAAAAATTTAAAAAAGAGAGTAAAAAGCTATTGGCGATTTAATCCTTTTAAACCAAATCCAAATCTAAGTAGCAGAATTATTAAGATGTTAAAAGAGGCTAATAGCTTAGAGTATATATTAACTCATAGTGAGAGTGAAGCACTTATTTTAGAAAACTCTCTTATTAAAGAGCTTAATCCCAAATATAATATTCTACTTAGAGATGATAAGACATATCCATATATCTATATAGATAATAGTCAAGATTTCCCAAGATTTGAGATTACAAGAGAGCTTAAAGAGGATAAAAATCTAACATACTATGGGGCATTTCCAAATGGAGCAAAAGCTATATATGATAGTCTATATGGACTTTTCCCATTAGTTCAGAACAAATCATGTATATCTAGTAAAAAAGCTTGTCTATTTTATGAAATAGGCAGATGTTTAGCTCCATGTGAGGATAAGATTAGCAAAAGTGAATATAGAAAAATTATTACTAAAGCAAAGAGAGCTATATCAAATCAAAATATACTTATTAGAGCTTTAGAGAAGAGAATGATGAAATTAGCTTTAGAAGAGAGATTTGAAGAGGCAGGTATTATTAAAGATAGAATAGAGTCTATTAAAAATCTTAAATCTAAAGAGACTATAGATATTGAAGTTCAAATATATAAACTTTTAGCTTTGGATAAAATACCATATAGAGTTGAGATTTTTGATAACTCACACATATTAGGAGAGGCAACTGTTGGAGCTATGGTTGTTTGGGATAACAGAAAGTGGGATAAATCATCATATAGAAGATATGAGCTTCAATCAAAAGATGAATACTCTCAAATGGGAGAGCTTTTGAGTCGTAGAATTAAAAGTTTTGATAAAAATCCACCTCCTGATTTATGGATTATTGATGGTGGGGATACACTCTTAAAATTAGCTCTATCTCTTTTAAATGAGACTAATTTTAACTTTTCTGTTATAGCAATCTCTAAAGAAAAAATAAACTCCATAACAAACAGAGGAAAAGGTTTTACTAAAGATATAATCTATACTAAAGAGTCAGTTTATGAGCTAAAACCAAGAGATAAAAGACTCCAATGGGTACAGAAATTAAGAGATGAAGCACATCGCTTTGCTATTAATTATCATAGAAAAAAGAAAATAAATAGAGATATGAAAAATTCAATATTGGAAAAAAAGGGTATAGGAAAAGCTACCATAAAAAGACTCTTAGACTATTTTGGTACATTTGAAGCAATAAATTTAGCAACTTTTGATGAAATTTCAGTTGCTAGTAGTAAAAAAGTTGCTAAAATACTAAAAACAGAAAATGTTAAAAAATAATCGTAGCTTTATCTATGATAACACTAACTATTATATACTGTAAAAAAAGTCTTTAAAATAATATTTAAGTTTTAAAAATAGATTAAATTAAATTGCTATTTAGGATTTTTATAATAAAGTTATCTTGATAGATTGCTACATTACAAAGGAGACCTGTGCATCAGCTTATAGCACTAGATATTGAATATACTTTTGAAAATAATTTAATATATGAGATTGATACTAATGGAGTTATCACTTATGCCAATTCAAGTTTTGCTGAAGTAGTAGGTTTTAGAAAAGAGGAGCTTATTGGTAAAAATCATAAAATTTTTAGACACCCTGATGTTCCTGATACAATCTATAATAAATTATGGACTATTGATAAAAAAATGAAAAGTTGGTTTACTACACTTAAAAATATTAGGCGAGATGGTATGTATTTTTGGAGTAATATATATATTAGACCTAAATATGATAGTAATAATAATCTTATAGGTTTTATTATAGTACATAAACCCGCATCAAAAATAGATATAGAAGAGGAGATTGAAAGATATGCTCAATTTCATAAAAAGTAGAGTGGAGGTAAATATTTATGTATTATGGATACAGTAGTAGAGAAAAAATATTAATGGCAGATGATGAGTTTATTGAACTCTTAGGATTTAAAAATATTGAAGATGTTATAAAGAGTAATATTACAGATACTATTAAATTTGAAAATAGTAAAATATATATATCATTAAATAATAGTACAATTAAAGCAAACTACTCTAAAATTTTACTTCATGCACAAAAAGATGATATAAAAATAGTAAAATTAAGTAATATAATAATTACAAAAAATAGTGTTAGTAAATTACAACTAAATTATGAACCTATATATCTTGATGTAGATAAAATTTCAAAAGAGATAGGTTTAAGCATAGATGATTATAAACTCTATCTTGACAGTTTTATAGACCAATCTATTATTGATGAGAAAAAATTATTAGCAGGAGATGATAATGCTATTAAAAATCTTGCAACCCTATCATCAACTCTAAAAATACCTCATGTTAGTGTACTTCTATTAAAAATTCAAAAATCATCTCCTATGGAGAGAGCATACTATATTGATGAGTACTATACAAAATTGGCTCTATTAACATTAAAAGAGCCTAAGAATAATAAAAATATACCAAAAATAGTAGAAGAAGATAATCTAAATAGTAATAAAAATGAAGATAAGCTAGATAGTAAATTTACAGAACTTCTTAAAAATGAGAATAAAAAAGATAAAAATATATCATCAGAAAATCAAGATTTATTAGATTTAAATCTTGATTTAGATGATGACTTTTTATCATTAGATGAAGATGAAATAGATATAAAATCAACAAAAAAAGAGTCTAAAAAATCTAAAGATAGTGATGAAATAGTATTAGATGATGCACCAGCCCTTCCAATAAATTATAATCCTAAAATTGCAGCTGATGAGTTAAATCTACCTGTTGTATTAATAGAAGAATTTGTCGAGGATTTTATAGAACAAGCTCATCATGACAAAGACCATCTATTAGCATCATATTATCAAAAAGATATGGATAATATCCATGAGTTAGGACATAAACTAAAAGGAGCTGCAAGTAACCTTAGAATTAATGAGTTAGCAGATGTTTTAGAAGAAATACAGTTTTGTACAGACTACTCAAAATTAAAACCACTATTTATTAAATATTGGGGACTCTTTAAATCATTGGAAGAGTATATGAAACAGCCAAAACAGAAATAAGGAAATTAAATCTATGCAGATGAAAAATAGATTAAAACTAATAAGTATGTTACCTATAACACTACTTTTTATTGCAACTAGTTTCTTTTTATATACATCTTATAATAAATACTATAAGGCAAATGAATTAAAAGGGATTATACATAATAATAGATATTTAAATAGAGTATTAAATGAAATAGAAAAAGAGAGAGGTTTAACAGCTCGTTTAATTGGTTCAAATTATAATCTTAAAATTAAAGAGAGACTATTAAGACAGAGGATAATAACCAATAGTGCAATAGAGAGTGCTAAAAAATCTATGATTTCTATAAATCATAACTCATACTTTTCTGCACTTTATAATTCAAGAGTAAACTATGATAATCAAAATATATTTTACCATCTTAAACAGATTGAAAAAATTAGAAGAGCTGTAGATAGTAGAAAAATAGATTTTAGAACAATTTTTTATAAACAATATATAGCTATCCTAACCCAACCAATACTAAAGTATCAGTTATTAATAAATAAATATAAATTTGATAATCAGATAAGTTCTCTAATAACACCTCTTTCACAACTATATATAAGTAGAGAAAACTGCTCATTAGAAAGAGATTTTATTAACTACTTTTTAACAAAAAAAGTACCTCTATCAAGAAAAGATATTATCTTTTACAATAGTGTAAATATTAAGTCAAATATCTTTAACCCTGCATCTATTAGTGATGATATTTTAAGAGATAGAGTATTATCTATTTTAAACAGTCAAGAGTATAAAAATATTGAAGCTAAAATAGCAAATATATACTCTAAATTACAATCTAATTTAACTAATGGTAAATTTAATATAGATATTGACATATGGTCTAATCTTCATTCACAAAAGATAAAATATCTCTCTAAAATAGAAGATAGTATAGAGAGTAAACTATCTAATATAAATAATAATTTTATATATCAAAATATTATTATGTTAATAATAGCTGGATTTTTTTGGATAGTCTCGCTCATATTAACTTTTTTAGGATTTAAAACAAGTAGAGAGATAATTAATAATATTAAAAGTTTAGAAGATATTTTAAATAAAACAGTTAAAGAGTTAGATACAGATGATAGATTTAATACCCCAAATATTAATAAAATAAAAAGTATTAATCTAAATAGTAATCATGGAATAAATGAGGCATATCACTTTTTAGAGCTTCTAATAGAAAATGCAAAACAGGATAAAATTCAAGCACTTGAGGCAAATGAATCAAAATCACTATTTCTAGCAAATATGTCTCATGAGATAAGAACCCCTCTAAATGGAATAGTTGGATTTACAGAGCTTCTTAAGAGTACTGATTTAAATAGTGAACAGTTAGAATTTATAGGAATAATAGAAAAGAGTTCAGAAAATCTGCTTAGTATTATTAATAATATTTTAGACTTATCTAAAATAGAGAGTAATAAAATTGAATTAGAGACTATAGTTTTTGACCCAATTATTGAATTTGAAAATGCAATAGAGACTTATGGTGTCAAAGCATCTGAAAAAGATATAGATTTTAACTTCTATTTAGACCCTAGTTTAGATAAAAAATTAATCGGAGATAGTGTTAAAATAAAAGAGATTTTAATAAATCTTTTAAGTAATGCCATTAAATTTACAGATTATGGTGGCATGATAAATATTGAAATAACTAAACTAGAAGAGATAGATAGTAGAGTAAAAATTCTATTTAGTATTCAAGACAATGGTATTGGTATGACAAAAGAGCAACAGTTAAATGTATTTTCTGCATTTACTCAAGCTGATGTCTCCATTACTAGAAAATATGGGGGGACTGGTTTAGGTTTAACTATATCTAAAAAATTTTTAGAACTCATGGGAAGTGAACTTAAGTTGGAAAGTGAAAAAGAGAAAGGTACAAAGTTCTATTTTACCCTTGAACTTGAAGAGGTTTTAGATAGTACAGAGCTTAGTAGTAAATATATAGACAGTAATATCTCTATAGCTAGATATCAAAACTCTAATATTCCAAAACAATTAGATATATATATCAATAAATATTTTGAATATTATGGAATAGATAATAGAATATTTTCTACTAGTGGTGAACTTAAAAGATTAAATAGTAATCCCAATATTCATAATATATGGTTAGATATTGATAGTATGGATAATACACTCATTCATACTATAAATAAATTAAACAAAAATAAAGTTACAATAGTTACAAGTTTTAAAAATCGTAAAAAAATAGAAAATCTAAATATAAATAGTAATAGAGTTATATATAAACCAGTTACTCCTACTAAAATAGTAAATGCCATAAACGCTATAGATATCGATGAAAATAATATTATAGAGGATAATAAAATTAAAAAAGATAATATTCAAGATAGTATTGCTACACCATTTAATATAATTCAATTTAACGGAAGAATATTAGTAGCTGAAGATAATATTATAAATCAAAAACTAATTAAACAGATATTAATTAAATATGGTATAGAAGTTGAATTGGCTAATAATGGTTTAGAAGCATTTGATAAAGTTAAAAACAACAAATATGACCTCATCTTAATGGACATACAGATGCCTGTTATGGATGGTATTGAAGCTACTAATGAGATATTAAATTATGAAAAAGAAGAAAATTTAAAACATACTCCAATAGTAGCTTTAACAGCAAATGCTCTAAAAGGAGATAGAGAGAGATTTATGAATAATGGATTAGATGACTATCTAGCAAAACCTATTGATAATAATGAACTTCTATTTATACTAAAAAAATTTCTTACTCAAGTAGATATAACAGAAGTCTCTCCGACTCAAAATAGAAGAGATAATATATTAGAAGAAGACTCCTTTAATAATAACAATGGAGTTATTAATCTTCTATTTGATGAAGAGATAAAAGAAGATAAAATAATCTTAATTGCTAAAAAAAATCCATTAGAGGGACAGATACTCTCAAAGGTATTATCTAATTTAGGATATAAAATAGAGATGATAAATAATATATCTACACTTCAAAAGAAAATTCAAGATAAAAGATATGATATTTTATTGATAGATAAAGAGTTAGCAGATAGTGATATAATAAAAAAACAGCATAAAAATATGAATATAATTCTATTAACTCTTAGAGAATTAGAAGATGATAATTATAATAAAGAAGAGATTAAAGAGGTTTTAGTTGGAGTTATGAAGATAGATAAATTAAAAGAGATTATAAATAAATATAGAGGTGTTTAGTGATTGAATATAAAATTTTAGTTATTGATGATGATTTTATTAATAGAAAGTTATTAATTGAAATTTTAAGAAAGAAATTATATAGAGTTAAGACAATAGAGTCAGTTGATAGTAGAGATGGACTAGATATTATAGAACAAGAAGATGATATTCAATTTATTCTTTTAGATATTGAAATGCCAAAAATCAATGGATTAGAATTTCTAGATATTTATAAAACTAAAAATATTAAAAAAGTTCCTATTATTGCAATATCTTCTAATGATACAAGAAAAAAAGAGTCACTCTTAAAAGGTGCTAGTAGTTTTATTACAAAACCTATAACTGAGAAAAAATTAATGAAAGCAATTAGAGATAGTATAAACTAAAGCAGTTTAAAAGTATAATTTTTACCACAAAAAAATTTAGGAATTATAAAATATGCAAAATATAATATTATGTGGTGGAAATGGTACTAGGCTTTGGCCAATTAGTAGAACACTTATGCCAAAGCAGTTTGTAAAAATTTTTAATAACTATTCACTATTTCAATTAACCATAAAAAGAAACTCCAAATTTTGTAAAAGTAGTTTTATTGTCTCAAATAGTAAACAGTATTTTTTAGCCATAAATCAGTTAGAAGAGCTAAATATAAGAGACTCTAAGTTTCTATTAGAGCCAATAGGAAGAGATACAGCTCCAGCCATAGCACTAGCTTGTATGGCATTAGATAGAGACGAGATAGTCTTAGTTACACCTTCAGACCATCTAATAAAAGATGAGGTAGAGTATGGAAAAGTTTTAGATAAGGCTAGAAAATTAGCAAAAGATAATTATCTTGTAACATTTGGCATTACTCCAACCTCACCAGAGACAGGTTTTGGATATATTAAAGCAGATGGTTATTCTGTAGAGGCCTTTTATGAAAAGCCAAATAGAGAGTTGGCTAAGAGATATTTAGAAGATGGTAACTACTACTGGAACTCTGGAATGTTCTGTTTTAAGGTGAGTCTTTTTTTAGATGAGTTAAATAAATATGCACCTAAGATTTATAATTTTGCTAAAAAGGCATATAATAGTAGATATGAAGATAATCCAATAAGCATAGAGAAAAACGATATGTTAACTATTCCAAAAGATAGTATAGATTATGCTGTTATGGAGAAATCTAAAAGAGTAAAGGTAGTCCCATCAGATATTAAGTGGTCAGATTTAGGAAGTTTTGATGCACTCTATAGTGAATTGGAAAAAGATAAAAATGGAAATACACTAAGTGATAGATATATCTCTATTAATAGTCATAATAATTTAATTTACTCTAAAGAGAGATATATCTCAACTATTGATATAGACGATTTAATTATTATAGACACTCCAGATGCACTTTTAATATCTAAAAAAGGTAGCTCTCAAAAAGTAAAAGAGGTAGTAGAGGAGATTAGAAAAGAGACAGATTTACATGAAGTTCATCTAACTACACATCGTCCATGGGGAACTTATACTGTACTAGAAGATAGAGAGAGATATAAGATTAAAACTATTGTCGTAGAACCAAATAAGAGATTATCTCTACAGAAACATTTTCATAGAAATGAACACTGGATAGTAGTTAGTGGAACAGCTACTGTTACAGTTGGAGATAAGAGATTTATAGTAAGACCAAATGAGTCAACCTATATTAAGATGGGTGAAATTCATAGATTAGAAAATGAGGGGAAAATTCCTGTAGTGCTTATTGAAGCACAGGTTGGAGAATATACAGGTGAAGATGATATTGTAAGAGTTGAAGATGATTTTAAAAGGGTTTAATTGAAAGAGAATATTCTACTTGCATTTAGTTTTGCTAAACGAGATTTTAGAGAGAAGTATGTTGGAACTAGTTTAGGACAGTTTTGGTATATATTATCTCCATTGATTATGATATTTATATATACAGTAGTATTTTCTGATTTTATGAAGATGAAATTGGCTATTGTAGATAACTCCTATGCCTATAGTATTCACTTAGTTCCAGCTCTTCTTGCTTGGACAACTTTTAGTACAACTCTCATAAGATTAAATAACTCTTTCTTTGAAAAGGCTCATCTAATTAAAAAGATAAATATACCTATGTACACATTTCAATTAAGTATTGTCTTAACTGAACTATTTCTATTTATTATCTCTATGCTTTTAGCTATTGGATTTTTAATTTTAGTCCATCAACCAGTAACTATAACTTTTTTATGGTTAATTCCTCTTATGCTACTTCAGAGTATATTTGCATTAGGCTTAGGTGTAATATTTTCTCTATTTACACCATTTTTTAAAGATTTAAAAGAGATAGTCCCAATTATAATTCAATTATGGTTTTGGATGACTCCAATTATATATTTAAAGGAGATGTTAGAGAAAAAATATCCATTTTTACTTACATATAATCCATTTTTCTACTTCTCTAATGCTTATCAAAATATATTCCTCTACTCAAAAGCTCCATCTCTAAAAGCTATAATAGTTATTTTAATATTATCTGTTATCTCCATAGTTGTAGCAGGTTATCTATATAAAAAAATGATAGGAACTATTAAAGATATAATCTAAATAGGTACAACGATAAGCCGTGTTCTGTCATTGGGTAGTTATTTATCTAGGCATATTGTCACCAATATGCTCAAGCGAGACACCAATACCAAATAAATGGCTTTGTGAGATTTTTACCATGTGCCTCTTGCTACGGACAGGGTTTACCTAGCTACTTATGTTACCATAAGTACTGGTGGTCTCTTACACCACCCTTTCACCTTTGACCACCTACTACTATTAGAAATAGGGGAGAAAAAGAGAGGGGACTCTTTTGGGGAATATAGTAGATGGTCGTCTTCTCTCTGTTGCACTTGCCCTCAGATTACTCTGGCCACCCGTTAGGTGGAGTCCTATCTCACTTGTAGCACGGACTTTCCTCTCGTAACCAAAAGTTACCAGCAACTACCTGTTGTACCTATAGGCGAATTATATCTAATTTTTTTCTCTTTTAGTTTAAATAGCAGGAGCTTTCCACATAGGTCTAGTTAATCCTCTATCTACCAACTCTAATTGAGATTTATATATCTCCTGCCATCTCTCTTTTATCTTATTATACTCTTTATGATTTTGCATATTTGGTTTAATCTCTCTATCCCATTTTACCATATTTTTTATAGTCTCATCTATAGAATCATATACTCCTATAGCTACAGTTGCTAATATTGCTCCCCCTAATGCTGTTGCCTCTTTTACTATTGGAATTTTTATATTTTTACCTGTAACATCAGCTAATATTTGAGACCATAGTTTACCCTTACTTGCACCACCTGCAAATATAATAGTCTCACTATTAGTATTAGAAAATTTAAATATATTCTCTAAATTAATAGAGCTTACTATACAAGCATTCTCCTCTAAGCTTCTAAACATAGAGGTACGATTACAGATATTTGGGTCTAAACTTAGATTTATAAAAGATGGAGAGGCATGATACCACTTTTTATATCTCATAATATCACTAAAGATAGGAACTATATCATAAGAGCCAACAGGAATATCTTTTGCCTTATCTTCTAATATAGAGTAAACATCTACTCCCTTTTTCTTAGCTTCCATCTTCTCTATATCACAAAAAGCATCTCTAAACCAACGAACAACTAACCCACTAAAAAATGTAATTCCCTCAGCTTGTGACAAATTTTTTACTATGTGTGGATTTACCCTAATACTCATATCACTAGGTGGATTTACATCTGATTTAATATTTACTATTTGTTGCCAAAAACTACCACCCAAAATAGCTACATCTCCCTCATTAATAGCACCAAGTCCAACTGCACCAACTTGAACATCACCACCACCTATTACAACAGAAGTATCTTCACTTAATCCTGTCTGCATACTTGCTCTTTTTGTAACTTTTCCAATAATAGTAGATGGTTCATATATTTTAGGAAATATATTATCTTTTAAACCTATCTTTTTAGCTTGAGTAGGACTCCAATCTCTACTCTTAAGATTAAATATTCCTGTAGTTCCACTATTTGATGGCTCTGTTGCTATAACACCAGAGAGTTTTGCTAAAATCCAATCACTAATCATAGATATTTTATCTACTCTATCATAGATTTCTGGTTGATTATTTTTAAGCCATAATAGTCTAGGTAATGCACCCAAAGCAAAAGTTTGGCCAGACTCATTATAAAACTCCTCTTCTAAATTTGGAAATTTCTCCTTAAGATATTTAACCTCTTTAAATGCTCTAGCATCAACATTTGCAACTCCCCATATCTCATGACCAAATTTATCATAAAGAATTATTCCCTCTCTCATACTAGAGGCTGTTACTGCTTTTATCTCATCAACCTCTACCTTAGCATCTAACATTGACTTTTTAATACATCTACAGACTAAACCCCAATTAGCAGTATAATCAAAACTCATAGACTCTTCAACAAAAGCCTCAGCTATGTGTACCCACTCCTCTTGACCAACTCCACATTGATTTCCTGCTTCATCAAATATAACAGCTCTTACACTACCTGTTCCTGCATCTATGCTCATAACATAGCTCATATTTTTCCTTTCTTGAAATAATATCAATTTTAACTTTACATTAAAAAATAAAAATTAACACTCTTTAGAAAAAATATGATTTTTAACTATTTTTTGAGTTTATTTTGCTCTAACTCCCAATATTCCATAAAAAAACTATCCTCTTGGCTTATACTCTTATATCCACCAAATCGTTTAGCATCTATCATAGCTCTCATAGTATGGTTATTAATATCCTCAATAATCTTAGCCTCTCTCTCATCTCTTCCAAAACTAAGAGTTCCAAAATCTCTTAAGACTGCCCAATTAGGAGCAGGATTTAACATTACTTCACTACCATCACTATATCTATTGAAATATTCTATATACTCATCTATATATCTCTCTAATTCCTCTTTATAGTTATATTTAAAAATAATTGGAACTCTTTTTGTTCTTATAATATGTTCTGGAGTTAAAACTCCCCTACTATATAAATCTTCACTCTCTTTTGATGCAAACTCCTTAGCAACTCTGCTCTCATTAACTCTCATAACAACTTCATACCCCTTAGCTTCTGAAATTAATATTCTAATCTCCTCCAAATTATGAACTTTTTTCTTTTTTGATTTTTTTATATACTCTTCTGCAATAGTAACAGCATTTATCATATTCTCATAGCTCCCTTTTGCACTATTTGCAAATGTAAAAATCCCATGATTATGTAAAATAATCCCTTTAATAACCTCCCAATCAATCGTTTCACTCATATTATATACTGTTTTAGCAAGTAGAAATCCAGGCATTATATAGGGAACTATTAGATAATCTCTATATAACTCAGATATTATCTCTTCACCTTGATTTGAGTTTGAGATAGTCACCATAGCATCAGCATGAGTATGGTCAACAAACTTATATGGGATTAGAGCATGTAAAATAGCTTCAACAGATGGATTTGGTGCATTTTTATCAACCAAAGCTTCTCTCTGCAGTCTTACCATCTCACTATCACTTAACCTCTCATAATCTAATAGCTCAATTAGTTTAATAGTCTTAACTGGAGAAAAGCCCTCCTTTTTGATAGTAGCTAAATCCCAACCACTTCCTTTAACATATAGTATATCATCTATTTTTACAGAGGTATTTCCTCCACCATGTAGAACTAAGCTATTGTCACCTCCTAAGAGTCTTGATGTATATACTCTTAAATCTAAATCATCTAAATTATTTGTATCTCTTTTATTATATAAACTTTTCATAAATGGATTGTAACAATATATATCTTAATTATAAAGAGAATAGAAAAAAATTAACTCCCCTGTAACTAATAGGAATAAAAGAGCATTAACTACATATCTTATATATCTATGATAACTATTTAGATAATATAAACCTTGTGCAAAGATATAACCAATTATTGTAAATGAGCCTACAAAATATCTAAAATCACTATTACATATAGATGGATATGAGATAATAAACTTTAAAATCAATATAAGGTTAATAACTACTACACCAAAAATCAATCTATTTAATAAATTCTCTCTTTTAAGATGAGCTATATAGCTAAAGAGTCCAACTATATATATTAATCCAGATATTAAGATAACTCTCATAATATCTAATAAATATGGAGTTCTATTTAAAAAATATCTATAGTTAAATTCACCAAAAAACATTGTACCATATTGATATGTTGGAAGTGAATATCTTACACTATTATCTCCAAATACAAAACTATATCCCTGTGATATTAGATTAGATATATGAAAAGATGAGAAGTAGCCACTATTTAAATTTTCTATAGTCTGTTTTGGAAACTTTGCACTATTTACCATATAGAAGCCTCCATTTAGAGGAGTATATAGATGCCATAGTGTCCAAGAGAGTATAAAGATACCTACTAGAGAGTATATTAAAAGCTCTTTTTTTATAGCTTTTGTCTTAATATAAGTTATAATAAGTAAAGTAAATAGAAGTAACTCTATAGGTGCAGTTGAGAGTTTTGTTAAAAAGAGTAGAGTTGTAGCAGTTAGCGCAGAATAAAATCCTTTTTTAAAATCTTGCTTATATGATTTTACTATAAGATATATAGATATAACACTAAGAGAGATTACAAGAGTATCATTATTTACCCTTGCACTTATATATACTAAAGATGGAGTTAATGCTAAAAATAGCATAGCTACAACTTTAACCCAACTATTAGAGGTTAGATAGTTTAAAAGTTTTGCACTAAATATTAAAAATAGAGATGATGAGATAACTGCAAATGAGCCTACTCCATAGTGTAGAGCCTCCTTACTACTATATCCAAAGTATAGAAATAGCTTATATATAAGAGCAGAGATAATATAGTATAGTGGCTGTTGGGGATACTCCCAACCCCTATTTGGCATATATGGGAGAGCATAATTTTGAGCTAAATATTTAATTAAATCGATATGTCCCTGCCAATCGTGTTGAAATAGCATAATACCATACTTATTAAAGTATAATATACGAATTAAAATCCCTATGGAGATTATTATAAATATTAATTTGGAAGATGAATTTATCTCCTGTCTATTATCTTTAAAATCTAAATTTATCTTATTTAAAAGATAGATAAGTAGATTAAAGAGTAGAAGAGTAATTGGCAAAATAATTGATATAAATATCACTATAAAATCTATAAAATTTGGCTTCTGTTTTATATTTTTATCTATATATTCACCTCTACAACTATTCTCTCCCATATTTAAATTAAAAGTTATCTGCTCTTCACCTCTATAAAAATAGTCATGCTTTTTATTATTGTTTATCTCAATAGCTTTACCATTACACCATAACTTACTTATTTTATATTTTGTTTTTATATGTAGATTTATAGTTTGAGGTATATATGAATAGATTATAAAACTACTATCTCTTTTAAATGATATATCTACAGTTATAACTTTTATATATATAAGTCCTAATATAAACAGAATTAATAAAATTTTAGATTTTTTCATGACAAAATTATATCTCTTTTTTGTTAATTTTGATACAATATCTCATATTATATAAAGATGAGGTATATATGTTTACAGGGCTAATAAGAGAGATTGGAAGAGTTAAAAGGTATCAAAATAATATCTTGACTGTTGAGTCAAAATATAAGGCAAATATAGGGGACTCTATTGCTATAAATGGAGTATGTCTTACTGTAATAAGAGTAAATAGTGATGGATTTGATTTAGAACTATCTGATGAGACTCGCTCTATTATAGATAGCTCTAAAATATCAGGAGAGGTACATATTGAACCTGCAATGCAGTTAACAGATAGATTTGAGGGGCATATTGTTCAAGGACATGTTGATTGCGTTGGAACAGTAGTAAAAATTATACCAAAAGAGAATGCAACAGACTTTATTATAGCAGTGGAGCCACAATATATAAGATATATTATACCAAAAGGTTCAATAACCATTGATGGTGTATCTTTAACTATAAATGATGTATATGAAAACTCTTTTAGATTAACTATAATCCCTCACACCTTAAGAGAGACACTTATAAAAAACTATAAAATAGGAACAAAAGTAAATATTGAAACAGACCTATTTGCAAGATATATAGAGCATATCTTAAAAAATAGAAATAAAAAGAGAGTTATAAATTGGAATGATATTGATAAAATTCAGATGAGCTACTAAATGAATTTAATAGATAAAGATATAATAATATATTGTGACGGAGCATGTAAAGGAAATCCAGGTGAAGCTGGTAGTGGTTTAGCTATATATAACATAGAAGATAATCCAATTTTAATATATGGAAGATATGCTAAAAAAGGAACAAATAATAGTGCAGAGTTAAATGCTCTATATAGAGCTTTACTTATTGCTTCTGAATATAAAAAAAGTCTAATTAGAGCTGATTCTAAATATAGTATAGATTGTATTACTAAATGGGCATATAATTGGAAATCTAAAGGCTGGGAAAAAAAGAGTGGAAAGATTAAAAATCTTGAAATTATTAAAAAGTCTCATAAGTTATATAATAAGATAAAAGATAGAGTAATCATAGAGTATGTAAAAGGTCATTCAGATATAGAAGGAAATGAATTGGCAGATAGAATGGCAGGAGTTGCTATAGAGTATAAAACTTATGATTTTTATAGATATGAATATAATAATATTAATAACATATTAAAATTAAAAAGGTAAATCAATGAAATTAGGTATTGTAATACCATGTTATAATGAAGAAGCTGTTTTATATGAGACTAAGAGACATATTGAGACTCTATTAAATAGTATGATAGAAGATAATAGTATCTCAAAAGATAGTTTTGTCTGTTTTGTTGATGATGGGAGTAGAGATAGGACTTGGGAGATTATTGAAGAGTTTGCAAAAAATAGCTCTCTATTTAAAGGGATAAAACTATCAAGAAATTTTGGACACCAAAATGCACTAATAGCTGGGCTTATGCAACTAAAAGATAGTGCAGATGCACTAATCTCAATGGACGCTGACTTACAAGATGATATTTTAGTCATTAGAGAGTTTGTAAAGAAGTATAAAGATGGTTATGAGATTGTTTATGGTGTTAGAAAAGATAGAAGCAAAGATACAAAATTTAAAAGAGCAACAGCAGAGATATTCTATAAATTTCAAAGTTTTATGGGAATAGAGAGTGTATCTAACCATGCAGATTATAGGCTTTTAAGTAAAAAAGCTCTAAATGCTCTAGCTCAATTTAAAGAGATTAATCTATTTATTAGAGGAGTTATTCCACTAATTGGATTTCGTTCATGTAGTGTATATTATACAAGGGGTGAAAGATTTGCAGGAGAGAGTAAATATCCACTTAGCAAAATGCTATTTTTTGCTCTTGATGGAATTGCCTCTTTTTCTGTTGTTCCTCTTAGGATTATTACAGTAATTGGATTTTTTATATTCACACTCTCTTTTTTTATAATACTATGGATTATGTTTGAAAAACTATTTTTAGGAACTACTATAAAGGGATGGTCATCACTTATGATTTCAATCTATTTTATGGGAGGCATCCAAGTGATGAGTATTGGAATTATTGGAGAATATATTGGTAGAATATTTCAACAGAGCAAAAGAAGACCTAGATATATTATAGACAAAGAGATTTTTTAAATATAAATCTCTATCTATATCTATTCCCCATAATATGTCCAACTGAATTAAAATCAATACTTAAGCTTTCTCTATTTTTAATAAGTTTATCATCTATAAACACTCTTTTTATATTTAAAATTAAAGGTATAGTTCCCTTCTCTTCCAATATTATCTCTTGAAAAAATTCACAAAAATATGCAATAGGTGAAGAGTTAATAATAGGTGGATACTTCTCTACAATCGTATGTGTCTCTATATTAAACTCTTTGGCTTCACTCTGATTACTAGGTAACTCTTGTGAGGTTTGATACATTATATCCACATCATCTCTTTGTACCATACATATAGTACATTTTCTATTTTGTTGAATATTGCGTAAGGTATCCTTAATAGAACCATCCTCTTTTGCTCTAAAAGAGATAATAATAGTAGGTGGATTAAATGATAGAGGAGTAAATAGACTATAAGGGGCAATATTAATTAGACTATTTTCATCTTGGGTTACTATCCATGCGATAGGTCTTGGAATGGTAGTCTGTAAAATGAGATTGCTATTTTGTTGTAGATTTTCTTTAGGATTTATAAACATTATTATTTCCTTATCCCCTTAAAGGGAAATATTATTTTATTTTTTTAACTATTTTGAATTTCAGATAACTCCTCAAATGAGAAGTTTTTATGTGCATAAGAAAATATTATAGTATCTTCTCTATAGATATGCAGTTTTAAAAGTTCAATAAGTTCTCTAGCCTGATTTATAGCTACATCTAAAATCATAAGACGGCTTCTCTCATCAGGTATTCTTGCAAATAGAGCGAACATATTAAAAGTAACAGCAGATAGTTGAATTGTTTTTACATGTTCATCTTCTAGTACATCTATTACATTAAAGTTCTCATCTCCTTTTGAGTGTTTACCTTGTTGGTTCATCTTTTCACTAATCTGTGGAAAAAGAGCTTTCTCTTCATCTCTATTATGTGGAATTATCTCTTCATCTAAATAAGCAAAAAAATCCCTTAATCTCCTATCTATATCTCTATCTATCTTACCATTCTCTATTAACTGTATAGTCTCTTCAAACTCTTCTAATTTTTCCGAATAGGTTTTATGTTCATCTATTAATCCCTGAAGTAATGGATGCATATCTTTATAAGGTATCTCCTCCTCCTTCTGGGAAGCTGAGTATGCATCTGGTGGAGAGAATGGAGAAGCCGAATTTTCTCCTATCTCTATCTTTTCTATCTCTGCTCTTGTATTCATAAGTCTCCTTTTAGTTATTTTTTGGTCTTTTTACATCTTGCCATTGTCTATTTATATCATTAATTGTTTTTGGATTCCAATACCATCTTACCACTTGGAATGGTCTTAAGATATAATGGAATGGTGCAACTAGGAAGTGAACTAATCTTGTAAATGGAATAAGCCCAATAATTAAAAATGCAATAACTACATGCACTTGTGCCAATGGTTTCATTACAGATATTCCTGAAATATCAGGTTGAAATAAAAAAATTGAGTGTAAATACGGAACCATGTTTGAGAGATACCATTGTGAACCCCAATGCATATCTATAGCAATAAATATACCAATTACAAATTGTATCATTAACAGTATCTCTATAACTATATCCATTTTATTTGTTACTGTTTTTACTCTATCATTTGTTACTCTTCTATAAAAAAGTAGTACCATTCCTATAAGAGCTAATACTCCAAACATTATACCAATTATCTCAATAATTACAAGTGATGAGCCACCTATTGGTATAAATAGAGATGGAGCTAGAAATCCAACTAAATGTCCTAAAAAGATTGTAATAATCCCTATATGAAATGCTAAAGATGCAGAAAATAATCTATCTGTCTCTAGTAGTTGTGATGATAGAGATGAGTATTTAAATCCTGTTTTATATCTATAAATCGTTCCAGCTATAAATAGAGCTAAAGCCATGTATGGTAATGCCCCAAATAATAATAAATTCATATCTTTCCTTTTTTATTTTATATTCCACAACTAGTTGTAGGAATACCACATGTATTAAATGTAGCACTACAACTATTTGAACTTTTTTTGCCCTCTTCTACCTCTAATTCACTCTTTAAAAAACCAAAGAAACTAGTATCTTCAAATGGTTTATTCTCTTTTATGAGTTCAAAATCACTATCTAATAAAATATATAGTGCTTTAAATAGATGCAGAAATACGCCTAATGGAGTTTCTGGTACTATTAATGTTTTATACTGTTTTTTATATAGCCTATCTTTTTGTATCATACTTGATGGACTATACTCTTTCATCATATTTTCTACCCCAGGTGCTATTAGCAGTTTTACTAAATCATCTAAAAGCTCTTGACTTTCTATTTTTGGTATAAGTCTTAAAAGATTAGCTAAATGGTCTGGTAACTCTCCACCACAATCATTATCAACTGCTCTATGTTCAGCACTGAGATTTGCTAAAATCCTACCTCTAGTATAATCATCTCCATAGAGTACATAACCAACCTCTAATGAAGTTACTGCTTGAACTTCAAATGATTTAGTATATAACTCTTGAAGCTTATATATATCTGTTGGTAAAAGATTTTTTAGCTCCCGTAACTCTATAGATGCTGATGGATAATTAGCTAATAGAGCCTTAGAGGCTCTATCTATATTTTCCAAATAGTTATCATCAGGATAGTCAAATAGTTTTGATATTGCTATATAGTGCTTCATTATAAACCTCTTACTGGTGTTTCTCTAAAGCCCATTCCCGCACTACCTTTAACATCTGCTGTTGATTCTGCCATTTCAATAGCCTGTTCTCTATGAGCAGCAGGAATAACAAATCTTTCATCAAATTTAGCTAAGGATGTAAGGCGATATAATCCCTCTGCATCCTCTTCACTTAGATTAACTTCTGCTAAAGCTCTATCAGATTTCTCTTTAGATATATCTCCTACAGTTTTATATCTTCTGTAGATTCTAATAGCCATAAGTTTTTTAAGCTTCTCTGTCATTAGCTCTGTATCACCTACACTAAATAGGTTTGCCATATATTTAATAGGGAATCTTGCTTGTTCGATTGTACCAAAAATCTCATCTATACTTGTATCATATAACCACTCATCACTCCAATGTTTACTAATAGGGTTTAGCTCACTTCCATCACTTTTGTTATTTTGTGTAACAGAAGCCATAACTGGTAACAATGGTGGTACATAGAATAGGTTTGGTACTGTTCTAAACTCTGCATGTAAAGGAAGGGCAATTTTCCACTCTTTTACAAATTTATAGATTGGTGACTTTTGAGCAGCTTTGATTGTTGAGTCTGCTATACCATTTGCTTTTGCAGCTTTTATTACCTCTGGGTCATTTGGGTCTAAATATATATCCATCTGATTGGCAATTAAATCTTTCTCTTCTGAAGAAGCTACCTCTTCTATCTTATCTGCATCATAAAGAAGTGTTCCAAGGTATCTAATTCTACCTACACATGAGTGCATACATGCAGGGGCTTGACCTGACTCTATTCTAGGGTAACAGAGTAGACACTTCTCTGATTTTCCTGTATTCCAATTATAGTAAGCCTTTTTGTATGGACACGCTGTAATACACATTCTCCAACCACGACATACACTCTGGTCAATTAGAACCACACCATCTTCACCTCTTTTATAGATTGCTCCTGATGGACATGAAGCTACACAAGCAGGGTTAATACAGTGGTTACAGATTCTAGGTAGATAGTAAAATGCCATCTGCTCTAGTTGGAACATCGCCTCTTGCTCTGCTGGGGTTAGATTTTTTAGGTTTACATCTTTTCTTGCAAAATCTGGTGTACCACTCAAATCATCATCCCAGTTTGGCCCCATCTTAATGTCGATAGGTTTACCAGTAATTAAAGATATTGGTCTAGCTGTAGGTTGTTCATCTGTCTGTGGTGCTTCAATAAGGTCAAGATACTTATAGGTAAACGGTTCATAATAGTCATCTATAACTGGTAGATTTGGGTTGTGAAATATATTCATTAATCCTTTTAGTTTACCAGCACCTCTTAGTTTAATTTTCCCTGATTTGGTACGCTCCCAACCACCTTTATATATCTCTTGGTCTTCCCATTTAGTTGGGTATCCTGTTCCAGGTTTGGTCTCTACATTATTCCACCACATATACTCAGCACCTTTTCGGTCTGTCCATATATTTTTACACGCCACTGTACATGTGTGACACCCTAAACATTTATCAAGGTGAAATACCATTGACATTTGAGCTCTTACATTCATACTTTATCTCCTCTCTTAATGGATGACTTCTGTCATTTTCTTAACAATAACATGTGTATCTCGATTTACTGCTACTGGACCCCAGTAGTTAAAGTGAAAACTAAATTGCCCATAACCACCTGCTAAAAGATTTGGTTTTAATCTTACTCTAGTTACAGAGTTATTACCACCACTTCTATATTTTCTCTCTTGAGATTTTACTGCATCTATTGTTCTCTCAACAGTGTGATAGACTATTGTAACTCCTTTTGGTATTCTTGAACTCACAACTGCTCTAGTACAGTAAACACCATTATCATTAATAACCTCTACCCAATCATTATCATTAATTCCTAACTCTTTAGCATCAGATTCATTTAGCCAACATGGCTCTTTTCCTCTTGAGAGAGTTAACATTCGTAAATTATCCATATAGGTTGAGTGAATATGCCACTTTCCATGTGGAGTTAAACAGCTTAACACCTTTGCTTTGCCCTCTACTACAGTTTCTCTTAAGTCTCCATAAGCCTCTGCCTTTGGAGATGGTTTATAGGTTGGAAGATTTTCACCAAATGCTATATAGGCTTCATGGTCTAAGTATGTATGCTGTCTTCCTGTTAGCGTTCTCCAAGGAACCATCTTCTCTACATTATATGTATAAGCAGAATAGGCTCTATCATCCATCATTAATCCTGACCATACAGGTGAAGAGTGATATCGGTGTGGTGCTTTTTGCAAATCTTTATATTGCATCCTTACACCCTCTTTATGTTTAATAATATCTGATAATTTTAGACCTGTCTTTTTCTCTGCATTCTCATAAGCTCTTACTGCTAATTTACCATTAGTTACACTAGATAGATTTAAAACAGCATTAATAGCAGATACATCCTCTTTTATAGATGGATACTTAACTCCATCTATGGTCTCCGTAGCAAAATGGTTTGATTCTATCATATCATCATAGAAATCATCTATTCTATAGCTACTTCCATGAGCCCCTCCACCATGTTCTCTAAATCTTCTACCTAAAGTAATATATTTATCATAAAGCTTAGTATAGTCTCTCTCTTGAACAACAATTTTATGCATAGTCTTACCTGGAATTGCTTCACACTCTCCATTATACCAATCTTTAATAGTTGGTTGAGCTATCTCATCTGCACTATCATGTCCTAGAGGGAGAGTTACAACATCTTTTACCACATCAGGTAGATGAGTTTTTGCTACTTCACTTGTAGCTTTTGCAATATTTGCAAATATATCCCAGTCTGTTTTTGACTCCCATACAGGAGGAACAGCTTCAGATAGAGGGTGGATAAATGAGTGCATATCTGTTGTGTTAATATCTGCTTTTTCATACCATGAAGCAGATGGTAGAACAATATCAGAGTAGAGTGCAGATGTATCCATTCTAAAGTTAAGGTCAACTACTAAGTCCATTTTCCCTACAGGTGCATGTTCATGCCATTTTATCTCTTTTGTTGCATCTTGGTCTTTAGCTATAGTATTGTTGTGAGTTCCAAGATAGTGTTTTAGTGCATAATCTTGACCTTTCATACTACCACCAATAGCATTACCTCTCCACATATACCAAACTCTTGGGAAGTTCTCTTCTGCGTCAATATCACCTATTGCATACTCTAAACTTCTATTTTTTAGAGACTCTAATACATATTTTTCTATATCTTCTTTATTATCTGCTCCACTCTTTTTAGCTAACTCTAGTGGATTTTCACTAAACTGTGGATAGAATGGCATATGACCCATTCGTACAGATTTATAAATATCATCTGCCATGTGATTTTGTGTCATCTCATTATTGGGTACAGCATTATATTTTGAGTGTAACCCATCATATCTATATTGGTCTGTATTCATATAGTGCCAAATTGGTGTTTGTTGAGCTCTTGTTGTGTTGTTCCAATCTTTTGCTAGAGCAATAGTACTCCATGAATCAACTGGTGCTAATTTCTCTTGACCAACATAGTGGTTCATTCCCCCACCATTTCTACCAATACTACCTGTAAAGATAAGTGCCATGGTTGCAGCTCTATACATAAGGTTACAGTGATACCAGTGGTTAACTCCAGCACCTACAATAACCATATTTTTACCTTGAGTTACTTCACCTGTATGACCCCACTCTCTAGCAATACTAATAATAGTCTCAGAGTCAATACCTGTAAATATCTCTTGCCATGCAGGAGTATAAGCAGATTTTTTATCTGTATAGTCTGTTGGATAATCACCCTCTAAACCTCTAGGTACTCCATATTGTGCCATTAATATATCAAATGTAGTCGCTACTGCTACTTTTTCTCCACTTGTAGTAGTAATATACTTAACAGGGACACCTCTATTAGCTTTATTGTCAAGTCCAAACTCATCAAATGTAGCTTTTAGAACCTCATCACAGTTATCTATTAAAGTTAAAATAGGATCATAAGGTTTATCATCAATACTATTTTCAAGTTTTGTATTCCATTTCCCAGTCTCTTGTTTATCCCATCTATGACCAACAGAACCTTTTGGAACAACAAAAGAATTTGATTCACTATCTATCTGAATAAATTTCCACTCGCCATTCTCTATATCTTTGTACTCTTCTAGTTCATTTGCTCTAAGAAGTCGTCCTGCTCTTAACTCACCATTTTTATCTTTCTCTAATTTAACTAAGAAAGGGGTGTCGGAGTATTTTTTTAGATAGTCAATAAAGTATGGAACTTGCTTATCTATATAGAACTCTTTTAGTAAAACATGAGTAATAGCCATCCAAAATGCACCATCACTACCTGCATGAAGTGGAACCCACTGGTCTGCAAATTTACTTACCATAGAGAAGTCAGGCGCACAAACAATAGTCTTTGTCCCATTATGTCTAGCCTCTGCAAAGAAGTGAGCATCAGGTGTTCTTGTCATATTTAGGTTTGCACCCATATCAACAATCATCTTAGCATTATACCAATCAGCAGATTCAGCACAATCGGTCTGTTCACCCCAAACCTCTGGGAATGATGGTGGAAGGTCACAATACCAGTCATAGAAACTAAGGCTAACTCCACCAAAAAGTTGTAAAAATCTTGAACCAGCAGCGTAACTTAACATAGACATAGCAGGAATAGGAGAGAAACCTACTACTCTATCTGGTCCATATTTTTTAGCTGTATAGATATTGGCAACGGCCATAATCTCATTAACCTCTTCCCATGAAGCTCGTCTAAATCCACCTTTTCCTCTAGCCTCTTGGTAGCTTTTTCTCTTTGCTTTATCAGCTTGAAGAGCCTCCCAAGCTTTCATAGCATCGCCACCATTCTCTCTTTTCTTCTCTCTATAGGCATCAATCAATGCACCACGAATTAGAGGATATTTAATTCTAATTGGACTATATATATACCATGAAAATGAGATACCTCTTTGACACCCTCTAGGTTCATAACCTGGTATCTTACTATCTAGTAAAGGATAATCTAATTGCTGTGTCTCCCATACTACAATACCATCTTTAACAGCCACTTGCCAAGAACAGCTACCTGTACAATTTACTCCATGTGTACTTCTAACAATTTTATCATGCTGAAATCTATTTCTATAAAACTCTTCCCATTTTCTTGTCTTTGGGTCAATAATATCTTGTATCCAACTCATATTAGCTTCTCCATTTAGTTTTCATCTGTCTCTCATAAATCTCATGATTTACAGATTTATTCTTTGTTCTCTTTTTACCAAGTAACATCAACCCTGCAAAGATACCACCACTACCCAATAGACCAAATAACCAAAATAGAGATGATAATTTAGTATCTTTTAATTTCGGGTTAACCTTCTCAACAAAAAAAGCAGAGAGGTCGGCTCTCTCCTCTTCTGTTAATGTATGACCTCTATAAGCTTCAGTCATAATTGGAGAGGGCATAGCTGTAACATCTGCTACCATAGCACCAATAGATGCTCCCATTTCTCCACCCATATAGCTAAGGTCATGAGCTAATGCCCCTCCAGCAATAACTGAAGAACTATTAGCATTGTGACATGAGATACAGGCTACCCCACCATTTTTAAAAGGTTTTACACCTTCAAATAACAATGCTCCACTCTTAGCAGATGCACCCCATGAGGTGACTACAAAGAGAAGAGATAACAATATTATACGACTCATATTCATATAGTTTCTCCTATTTTATTAAAGATTATGTATTTTAATGATATTTTACTTGTTAGTTAATGATTTACATCAAGAAATATTATTTTAAATCAATAAATAACTTTTTTATATATATTAAACTTAAATAAGTTTTTTATCTCTATTAGGCTTAAAATTAACATATAATTCCTTTTTAATAAAATTAAAACTTAACATAAAGCTTTACTTAAGAACATAAATAGTTATTCTTTGTTTATTTATAATATTTTATATTAAGTTTGTCATATTATACTATTTTTATATTAAAATCTCTTTTTTTAATATTAAAAAACAGTTTTTATATAAAAAAATTAAAAACAGTAATTAATTTTTATATATAAATATTAAATTTAAATAATTGATATTTTTAAATAAAAATGTGTAAATAGGTATCATCTTAATTAGACATATAATGTATATATTTTATCTTATAAATTAGATTACTAATAATTATAAAAATCGTGTAAATACGTATCATTTCTAAAGATGAATTTGTTTATTTCTTATATCTACAATTATTTCACTATTTTAAAGTTATAATAATGCAGACAGGGATGATTTCCTAATAGATACCAAAAATTTAAATGACACTGCTCCGTCATTTGGTCATAGCAAAAGGGAACCCTGCAGGGAGTTGAAAGGAGTTGCATATGAGCATGATGAAAGAGGCTACATCCAAATCTTGGAGGATGTTAACAATGAATACGCTAGCGTTTACAATAGCGTTTGCAGCGTGGTTATCCAATGGTGTATTAATTACATTTTTAATTTCAAATGGTATTTTAAACTGGACACCAGTTCAGATGGGAACTGTAATTGGTATTCCTGTTTTAACAGGTGCATTGTTTAGATTACCAATGGGTATTTTAACAGATAAGTTTGGTGGAAAACCTATCTTTACTATCAATCTATTGATTGCTGCTTTAGGTATGTTATTGATGTCAAGAGCAGAAACATATAGCGACTTTATTATCGCGTCTTTACTATTTGGTACAGTTGGTGCTACTTTTGCAGTAGGAATTGCATTTACTTCAGTTTGGTTTCCAAAAGATAAACAGGGTTTAGCTCTTGGTATATTTGGTGCAGGTAATGCAGGTGCAGCATTAACATCTCTCTTTGCTCCTACAATATTAATGAGTCTAATTGCTGGTGGAGATATTGAAGCTTGGAGAAAACTTCCAATTATGTATGCAATTATGTTAGCAGGTATGGCAGTTATCTTCTTTTTTACAACAGAAAACAGAAAACCAGCTAGTTCAAATAGAACTCTAGGACAGATGTTAAAGCCACTAAAAGATATTCGTGTTTGGAGACTTGGTATGTACTACTTCATTGTGTTTGGTCTTTTTGTTGCCTTCTCACAATGGTTAGTGCCTTACTTTGTAAATGTTTATGGACTTCCACTAGTTACTGCTGGACTATTTGCATCGGCATTTAGTTTCCCTTCAGGTGTTATTAGAGCATTAGGTGGATATCTAAGTGATAAATTTGGTGGTAATATAGTTACTATGTGGGTATTTATTGGAGCTATTACTATCTCTGCAATGCTTATGGTACCAAAAATGGTAATAGAGTCTCCAGGTAAAGGAATAATGGCTAAACTTCCAGGTACGGTTACAGCTGTTACAAAAGATACTGTTGTAGTTACAAATCCTAAAGCTGGTCCAAGAACATATAAATTTGTTCCACAAGCAGGTGACTTTAATAAAGATACTAGTAATTTCTTTATGTTTCCTACAAAAAAAGTTATACAAGAACCTGTTGTTAAAGTCGGTGACAAAGTTACGAAAAAACAACTACTTGTTAAAGGTACAACATATATCTTTTTCCAAGCAAATGTATGGATTTTTGGTATCTTAGCAGTTATTGTTGGAGCTCTTTGGGGAATTGGTAAAGCAGGTGTATATAAGCTTGTTGCTGTAGAATATCCACAAGAAGTAGGTGTTGTTGGTGGAATTGTTGGTGTACTTGGTGGACTTGGTGGATTTATATCTCCTATCATCTTTGGTTGGTTACTTGAATTAACAGGACTCTGGTCTAGTGCATGGATGTTTGTTCTTGCTGTAACACTATTTGCTTTTATTCTTTTAACAAGAGCTATGAATGAAGAGGGTGCTTCTAAATAAGATTTAGTTTTAACTCTTCTTTAGTAGAGCTTTTTAGCTCTACTCTTCTTAATTTTTCTATTTAAAATATCCATTTCTCATTAAAATCAGACTATATTTATCTCTTTTATTTATTTTTTAAGTAAAATAAAGATAGAACTTTAATAGTAAAAGACTAAAGGAGTAAAAAAATGTTAAAAGAGATAGAGAGTGTCTGTACCTATTGTGGTGTAGGTTGTGACATTACAGGAGTGGTAAAAGATAATAAAATTATAAAAATATATGCACAAAAAGATGGAGTTGTATCACAAGGAAAACTGTGTATCAAAGGAAAGTATGGTTATGATTTTGTAGAATCTAAAGATAGAATTAGAGAACCTAGAGTTCGTAAAAGTTTTTTAGATAAAAATCCACTAATTAAAAAGAAAGTAAAAAATAGACTTCAAGAATTTGATGATAACTTTTTTACTTGTGACTTAGATACAGCAACTACTATAGCTTCAATTAAATTAGCAGAGATAAAATCAAAATATGGTGGAGATAGCTTCTGTGCTATTGGAGGAGCAAGAGGAAATTGCGAATCTGCTTACCTATTTCAAAAATTCTGCCGAGAGACAATGAAATCACCTCATGTAGATAATTGTGCTAGAGTCTGTCACAGTCCTTCACTTAAGGGAATGAGAGCTACTATTGGAGAGGGTGCATCAACTAATCCATACAACGATATATATAAGAGTGAATTTAATATTGTTATTGGCTCAAATACAATGGAAGCTCACCCAATTGTGGCAAATCGTATTGTAGATATGGCACAACAGAAAAATAATCTTGCAGTTATTGATGTAAGAGAGACTAAACTAGCAAAATATGCTAAATATAACTCTATTATTCCTTTTGAATCCAATTTACTTATTCTTAATATGATGGCTTATGTAATTATAACTGAAGAGTTATATGATAAAAATTTTATAGCTAATAGAACAAAAGGTTTTGAGGAGTTTAAAAAGAAAATTTTAGATGATCCTTATGCAAACCCCACATTTTTTGAAAAAATTGAAGGATATGAATATTTAGCAAAAGAGATACCTAATATTGCTAGAGAATATGCTTGTAAAAGGTCTATGATTTTATGGGGCTTAGGAGTTACTCAACATCTTGATGGCTCTTATGCAGTTATGGCAATAACTCATCTTGCCATAATGACAGGAAATATAGGTAAGGTTGGGGCTGGGCTTATGCCTCTTAGAGGTCAAAATAATGTTCAAGGGGTTTGTGATATGGGTTGTCTTCCCTACTATTTGCCTGATTATCAAAAACCAGAAATAATAGGTTTAATGACTCCTCAATTAATAGATGCAATGTTAGAGGGTAGAATAAAAGCACTACTTAATATGGGTGAAGATATAGCTCATATTCATCCAAATAGCAATAAAATAGATAGAGCTTTAGATAAATTAGAGTTTATTATGGTTCAAGAACTATTTATGACTGATATTACAAAAAAAGCTGATATAATTATTGGTGTTAGTTCTGCTTATGAGAAGAGAGGAGTATATATAAGTGCAATGAGACGACTTCATCTATCTGAACCTCTTGTAGAGTCTAATCTTCCTGATGATTGGGAGGTATTAAAAGAGTTAGATAATAAACTAGGAGGTGACTTTAATTATAAAAATAGTGAAGATGTTTGGGATGAAGTTAGAGAGGTAGCTTATCGCCGTTTTTCTGGAGCTGAATATTATAGACTCAAACGACACTCTAAAAGAGGAATACAGTGGCCTATTTATATAGAAGATACACCCATCTTACATAGACTTGACTTTAGAACAGATGATGGATTAGGAAGATATGTATATAAACAGTATGAACCAAGAGGAATGGTTCAGGAGATATTAAATAAAGAGTTCTATAGAAATAAATTGGATGGATTTTATTTGACTACAGGTAGAACTTTAGCACACTATAATAACTCTGCCCAAACCAAACAGAGTAAAAAACTTAATAGAAAATATGATGAAGATATCATCTTAGCATCTGAATATGATAGAGATATATTAAAAAATAAAATTATATTAAAATCAAAATATGGTCAAACATCCAAATTAACAGTTAAATTCAGCAGAAAAATAAGACCAAGAACACTTTTTGTTACATTCCATCACTCTAAATCTAAAGTAAATACTCTATTTGGAGATGAAGCTGATGAGCTAATTGCTACTGCTAGATTTAAATCTATTCGGGTTGAGGTTCTTTAAAAAAAATGAAACTTACAAATAGTATTAAATCAATAGCAATAGGTTCTTTTGATGGTATTCATTTAGCTCATAAAAAATTAATATCACAAGTAGAGGCAGTTGTTGTAATTGAAAAAAATATTGCGACACTAACTCATGGGCATAAAAGAGTTGAGTATATTAAAAAACCTACTTTTTTTTATTATCTCAATATTATTAAATCTCTATCGGCTAAAGAGTTTATAGATAAATTAAAAAAAGATTTTCCTAAATTAGAAAAAATAGTAGTTGGATATGATTTCTATTTTGGATTTAAAAAAAAAGGAGATACAGCTCTATTAAAAGAGCTTTTTGAAGGAGAAGTTATTATAGTTGATGAAATTAAATATAATAATATATCTATCCACTCATGTATCATTCGAGAATTTATATCTAATGGGAATATCTCAATGGCAAATAGACTCCTAAATCATAACTATAAAATATCTGGTAAAGTAATAAAAGGACAAAGATTAGGAAAAAAAGAGTTATTTCCAACTATAAATCTAAAGGTAGAAGATTATACCCTTCCAAAGGAGGGAGTATATCTTTCTAAAACTCTTATTGATGATGTATGGTTTAATAGTATTAGTTTTTTAGGACATAGAGTAACGACAGATGGAAGTTACGCTATAGAGACACATATTATAGATAGAGATATTGATTTTATAAAAGATAAAATAGAGATAGAATTTATAGACTTTATTAGAGATAATAAAAAATTTAGCACTCTAAAGGAGTTAAAAAAACAGATAAAAAAAGATATAGATTTAGCTAAACTAAATCTATAATTTCTCTTAATGACTCTCTAGCCATTTGAATAGTATATTCAATCATATCATCTGTTGTTTTAGTTGATATAAATCCTGTCTCATAAGATGAACATGCTAAATATACACCCCTTTTTAACATTGCACCATGGAATTTGCCAAATAATTCACTATTATTTTTTAGGGCATCATCAAAGTTTCTAACTACTTTATCTGAAAAGAAGAAGCCAAACATTGAACCTCTAACTTCTGTTACCATTGGAATATTAAATTCACTACTTACCTCTCTAAATCCATCCATTAATTTCTTTGCTCTCTTCTCTAAAGTAGCATATATATCTGGATTTGCTATAAGTTTTTCTAAACTAGCTAAACCTGCACTCATAGCAATAGGATTACCCGATAGTGTTCCTGCTTGATATATAGCTCCTTCTGGTGATAGATGTGACATAATATCTCTATTTGCTCCAAATGCACCAACAGGCATACCACCACCAATTACCTTTCCAAATGTTACAATATCAGCCTCTACATCTGTAAACTCTTGTGAACCTCTAAGAGATGCTCTAAATCCACTCATAACCTCATCAAATATAAGTAATGCTCCATATTTATTACAAAGCTCTCTAAGCTCGACTAAAAACTTATCATCAGCAGGAACTAATCCCATATTTCCTGCAATTGGCTCTATAATAACACAGGCTATGCCATCTTTACTATCTTTAAAACAGTTCTCTACACTACCAATATCATTATATCTAGCAAGAAGAGTATGTTTTGTTAAATCAGCAGGAACACCAGGGCTTGATGGAGTTCCAAATGTTGCCATTCCAGAACCTGCTTGAACTAAAAGAGAGTCTGAGTGTCCATGATAACAACCACTAAATTTAATAAAATCATCTCTCTTAGTATATCCTCTTGCTAATCTAATAGCACTCATTACAGCCTCTGTTCCAGAGTTTACAAATCTAACCTTATCGATATTTGGAAATAGCTCTACTATTCTTTTAGCTAATTTAGTCTCAACTAGAGTTGGAGCTCCAAAACTAAGCCCTCTCTTTACACTATCTATTACAGCACTCTCAATATCACTATCGCAGTGTCCAAAGATTAAAGGCCCCCAACTCTGAACAAAATCAATATATCTATTTCCATCTATATCTATAATATATCCCCCCTCTCCTCTATCTATAAATAGTGGAGTTCCTCCTACACTTGAAAATGCTCGAACAGGAGAATCAACACCTCCTGGAATTACACTAAATGCCTCTCTAAAAGCCTCTTCACTTTTTTTATAATTCATATATTAAGTATCCTTATCTATTTTTTTTCGATTATACTATCTTTAATATTTCAAATCTCTTGATAATAACTTTCATAAGACAATTAGAATTAATATTTTTAAATATTAAATTTTGTTTTATACTATATATAGTATAATCTGTTATATTTTTAAAAGGTAAAAAAGGTCAATAACCTTTTCCAAACCTTAACAGTTATTAAATAGGCTTGATTGACCAGACTAAATAGCTAGAGATAGCCAACCACGATAATAATGTTATCACACCTTGGAATGCTTCTCCAGTTTCAAGCTCTGTGTAGGCACTTTAAGTTTGGTTAAAGCCCTGTGAACCTAAGGACGGTTCGCCATTGCGAACAAGCATTTTTATCATTGTCGAGGAGAGAGGCAAAAGCCCGTCACCACTGAAAAGTGAGTTAATTTGAAAAAGGATTTTAAAAATGGTTTTTGTATTGGATAAGAGTAAGAAACCCTTAGCTCCAACTACTGAAGCTAAGGCTAGAATTTTGTTAAAAAAAGGTAAAGCTGTTGTGCATAAAATATTTCTATTTACCATAAGATTAAAAGAGAAAAAAATCTGCACAAAAAGCTTTGAGATAAAATTTGATATAGGTGCAACTGTTACAGGTGTAGCGATTGTTGATGCTATAAAATGCTTTTTCTTTGCAGAGATAACACATAAAGGAAAAGCTATTAAAAAAGCAATGGATTTAAGGAAAGCAGTAAGAAGAGATAGAAGAAATAGAAAAACAAGATATAGAGAACCAAGATTTAATAATAGAACAAGACCTAATGGTTGGTTACCACCAAGTGTTAAATCAAGAGCAGAAAATGTTATTAATTTTGCAAAAAAATATGCGAAGCTAATTCCACTAAAAAAAGCCACAATAGAGAGAGTCTCATTTGATATTAGTTCTATGAGTAGTGGTAAAAAGTTATATGGGGTAAAGTATCAAAATGGTAATCTAAAAGATAGAAAATTAAGAGAGTTTATCTTTAAAAAAAATAACTATAAATGCATCTATTGTAAAAATAAAGGAGAAGAGATAGAACATATTGTTCCTCGCTCAAAAGGTGGAACAAACTCTGTTTTTAATTTAACACTTAGTTGTAGAAAATGTAATAAAAACAAAGGCAATCTCTCTCTTAAAGAGTTTGGTAAAAAAGTTGGAAAAGATTTTGAAGTAACCACAGGTGAGGGTTGGCAAACTTACTTAAATAAAAGAGAATTAAATCTACCAAAGGAGCATTATTATGACGCAATGTGTATAGGAGATAACTACAAATATAAAGTAGTTACAAATAAAATATTACAGGTTAAAGCCCAAGGAAGAGGAAATCGTCAAATGTGTAAAATGGATAGATTTGAATTTCCAAAAACCAAAGCAAAAACTTCTAAAATAGTAAAAGAATTTCAAACAAGTGATATTGTAAAAGCAGTAGTAACTACAGGGAAAAAGATAAGAACTTATCTTGGAAAAGTAGCTGTTAGGGTTAGTGGTAATTTTAATATTACAACTAAAACAGCTGCTACAATTCAAGGTATTAACTACAAATATTGCAAAACAATACAGAAAGGAGATAGGTATGCTTACTCAATGGCAACAATTTAAAAATAACAAATTCCTCCAATTCCTCCTCGTCCAAATCAAAGATTATGGACGAGGTATCATTGGAGGGTTTTGATGAACAGATTATATAGTTTGAGTAAAATAAAAAAATATATCGGATTTTTAGCAGAAAGAGAGGCTAAACAGAAATACTCTAAAATAGATTATATACAAAAGAGAGCTTTAGATTATAGTATGGCACTATCCCTCTCTATATGTTTATCTCCTATTATATTATATACAATATATAGAATTAAAAAGGAGTCTCCAGGTAAAATACTATTTAAACAGACAAGAGTAGGCTTAAATGGAGAAAAGTTTACATGTTATAAATTTAGAAGTATGCATGAAAATGCTCATTTTAATCCATATACAGAAGAAAATGACAATAGAATTTTTCCTTATGGTAGATTTATGAGAAAGACACGAATTGATGAGTTAGCTCAACTTATAAACATTATTAAAGGAGATATGCATATAGTAGGTCCTAGAGCAGAGTGGGATATTTTAGTTAATAAATATGAAAAAGTTATTCCAAACTACCACTTAAGACATAGAGTAAAACCAGGTATTACAGGTTTAGCACAAGTTAGATACCCTTATGGGAGAAATAGTTATGATGCTAGACGAAAATTAACCTATGATATGTTATATATAAATAAGTGGTCTATATTATTAGATTTTAAAATATTACTTCAAACTATCGGAGTTGTCTTAGGAAGAAAAGGTGTTTAATTTTTAATGATTTCAAATAGTGTTATTAACTATATCTTTATAGGAGTTATAAATACACTATTTGGATATGGAGTAATCTTTCTACTCCTCTATATTAATATGGAAGCAGAAATAGCCAATTTTATAGGTTATTTTCTAGGTTTTTTTCTATCATATTATCTAAATAAAAAATATAACTTTAAAAGCAATAAAAGTCATAGAGAAGATTTACCAAAATTTATTATTAGTATGGCTATATCCTATATTTTAAATCTAACTCTTATGGTAATATCCTATAGAGTATTGAATATTGATGTATATATATCTCAAATTATAGGAGGTCTAGTATATACTATTAGTGGATATATACTCTCTAAAATTTGGGTTTTTAAGATATAATACAAAAAATATCCAATAACGGAGAATATAATTTGTCAAATAAAAAACTACACCTTGTAAGTTTAGGTTGTAATAAAAATCTTGTAGATAGTGAAGTTATGTTAGGAAGACTGCGAGATTATCAGATAAGTGATGATGCATCTATTTCTGATGTTATTATAGTTAACACTTGTGGCTTTATAAATTCAGCCAAAGAAGAGAGTATAAATACTATTTTAAACCTACATGAGATAAGAAAAGATAACTCTATCTTAGTTGTAAGTGGCTGTTTAAGTGAGAGATATAGAGAGGAGCTACAAAAAGAGTTACCAGAGGTAGATATTTTTACAGGTGTAGGTAATTATCAACAGATAGATAAATTGATAGCTAAAAAAAGTGGTGCAATATTCTCACCAGAAGTATATTTAGCAAATGAAAATTCCAATAGAGTAATTACTGGCTCTCTTACACATGCTTATATTAAAATATCAGAGGGGTGTAATCAAAACTGCTCATTTTGTGCAATTCCAACCTTTAAAGGGAAACTCCACTCAAGAACAGTTCAATCTATAGTTAAAGAGGTAAAAGCATTAGTAAAGAAAGGATATTTTGAGTTTAGCTTTATATCTCAAGACTCATCTAGCTTTGGAAGGGATTTAGGGCTAAAAGATGGACTTATTGATATGATAGAGGCTGTTGAGGATATTAAAGGGGTTAAAGTAGCTAGAATTTTATATCTATACCCCTCAACAACATCTTTTAAACTTATAGATACTATTGCAAAATCTAAAGTTTTTCAGACATATTATGATATGCCAATTCAACATATAGATGATAAGATTTTAAAGATTATGAGAAGAGGCTTTGGAGAGAGAAAGACTATTGAGTTATTAGAGAGAATGAAGAGTAAAGACAACTCATTTATTAGAACATCTATAATAGTGGGATACCCTGAAGAGAGCAATAGAGCTTTTAATAGACTATGTAAATTTTTAAAAGAGTTTAAATTTGATAGAGTTAATATATTTGAGTACTCTAGTGAAGAGTCAACTCTAGCATATAGTATGAAGCCTATTTCTCCAGAGACTATTGAAAGGAGAGTAGAAATATTAGAGAAAATAGTAGAAAATACAACTATAGAGTCTTTAAAGAGTATGATAGGAAAAACCATAGATGTAATTTTAGAGGGTAAGAGTGATGAGCATGAGTATCTTCTATCTGCTAGACCAACTCTATGGGCTAAAGATATAGATGGAGATATACTAATTAATGATACCTCGGATTTACCCATTAATTTTGGTTCTCTATATAGAGCAAAAATTACAGATATAGCAGGAGATAGACTTTTAGGAACTCTAATTTATAATATTAATAAAACTATCTAAATATCTATATTTATATAGCTTTTATATTAACTATTCGTTGCCTACCAAATGTAATAGGAAAACTATTACATTTAGACTCTTTATCTAATTTTATCACTCTATTACTACATTTATAATATATATCATTTTTTATAGGAGTTATTAAATACTCTATCTTTTGATTATCTATTCCTCTACAACCAAATATAATATTAATTAATAGAACTATTATTAGTAAGTAATATTTAGACATTTTAAATCCTTTAATTAAAATTATTTTATAAGGATATATTAACAATATACCTTATAACATTATTTATATTAGTTAATACTTAAGAAAAAATAGTCCTTCAAGTTTTTTAATTACCTCATCTATACTATATATCTTGGTATATTTAATATTATTAGAGTCTAAATGGAAAAATAGTCTATTATCATGTTCTTTTAATCTCTTTTTATATTCAGCAATAGCTCTCTTAGTTAGAGTCTGATTTACTGCTCTATTGGTTCTTGGGTCTATAAGTTCACTATTTAATATAGGAGTTGGATTATCTTCAAATCTGTCTCTAACAATAATAGCTATAACCTCATGTTTTTGAGATAGTATAGATAAGTCAATTGGGTCTAAAAAGTCACCCAATATAAATATAAGACTCTTTTTATATACTCTATTTAGAAGTTTTGTAGATATTTTTGAGTAGTCTAAGCTACTACCTAATAGATTAGAGCTATATATATCTTCTATATATCTATCTATAAGCTTCATATCTTTTGTAGGTTCATAAAATCTATCTTCTTTAGATATTAATATAGGATATAAGATACTATTTAACAAATGCGAAGAGTAGCCCAATACTCCTGCTATATAACTTATAGTCTCTAGTTTATCACCTACTATAAATCTACCATCAATTAGAGAGGCTACTACAATATTTAAGTCTCTCTCCTCATACATCTTTTTAACATAAGGTTTTCCTAATTTTGCTGTGCTTATCCAAGAGATATGTTTTATATCATCTCCATAACTATACTCTCTAAGCTCTGAAAAATCATACCCCTCACCCAATATATTTGATATATTACTACCATTTAAGTAACCATACACATCTTCTCTTGCTCTTATTATAATCTTTTGAACTTCTCTATCCATTATGGCATATCTATAATATCTATAATATCTTTTATAACCATATCACAACTAAGTCCCTTAGCCTTTGCCTCATAAGATAGTCCTAATCTATGGCGAAATACAGGATAAGACATTGTTATAATATCAACAGGTGTTACAAAATCTTTCCTATTTAGATAGGCATAAGCTTTAGATGCTCTATATAAATCTATTGAGGCTCTAACTCCTACACCATATCTAATATTTGAATTTTTTTCTCTTGTTTTAGTAACTAAATCTATAATATACTCCTCTACCTCTCTATCTATATAAACACTCTCTATCTCTTTAGATATTATCTCTAAATCATTAGATGATATGGTAGCTTCTATATTTTTACTCTCTCTATTTGCAACTCGTCTTACTATCTCTAACTCCTGCTCTTTTGTATTATGAGTGATTAGAATTTTCATCATAAATCTATCTAATTGAGCCTCTGGCAATCTATATATTCCTTCTTGTTCAAGTGGATTTTGAGTTGCCATAACCATAAATGGAGAAGGTAGTTTAAAACTCTTATCTCCAATAGTTACCTGTCTCTCCTGCATAGCCTCAAGCAGGGCAGATTGAACTTTAGATGGACTTCTATTTATCTCATCTGCTAAGAGTAGTTGAGTAAATATAGGACCTCTTTTAATCTTAAAACTGCTATCTTTAGGGTCATAAATCTCTGCACCTATAATATCTGATGGGAGTAAATCAGGAGTAAACTGTACCCTCTTAAACTCTAACTTCAGTGCTAAAGATAGAGCCTTAATAGTTGTAGTCTTTGCTAACCCTGGAATACCCTCTACTAAGATATGCCCATTTGTAAATAGTCCTATTAGTAGCCCGTCTATCATACTCTTCTGCCCAACTACAACTTTTGCTATCTCTTCTCTTATTAAATCAATCTTATCTATCATATATCATCTCCTTAATCTCTTTTAGAACTATCTTATTATCTCTATATATTGCACTCTCTAAAGTAGATATAATATCTTCATATCTATCTCTATCTTTAGATAATAGATATTTTAAAAGCTCTTTTTTACTATTTATATCTCTTATCTCATCTCTAATAGTTTTATCTCTTTTAGTAAATCTTCTCTTTAAAATATCTCTAGGAGTTAAAAATCCAGCTATAAATATGGCTATATATGATAATATCCAACCTATTTTAGATAAATCTATCTCATCTTTTGCCGATTTTGGACTATCTTTTTTATCTAAAAGAGTCTCTTTATCTATAGGTTTTACTCTAATATGAGTTGGTGGAATAGTTAAGTAGTAGCTCTCTTTACTCTTTGGATTAAATGCTTTTATATTAACCTTTGGGATAGTAAAATCTCTTTTAGATGATATTGCATAGTCCCAAGAGATACTACCCTTTTTTAGTTTTGGTTTTTGAGTAAATAGGAGATACTCTTCTCTATTTTGAGGGATTATATTAAAAGGCTTTAAATATCCATCTCCAACTATCTCTATATGGAGATATATAGGCTCATAGGCTTTAGTGCTATTCTTATCTATATTATACTTTAATCTAAAATCTCCAACTAAAGAGGTATCTTCTGGAAGTGGTTTAACATCTAATAGTAGAGGCTCTAAATCTATCTTTATATCTGTTTTTACTAGACTCTTAATATTATCTCTATCTCCAGATATGGCATAGGCTACACTCTCATCTGTAGTAACCGTTTTTATCATATTAAATCTAATATCAACTCTACCTCTCTTTAGTGGATATATAATATATCTATATCTCTGTTTTAAATTATGATACTCATCATCCTCTTTAAAGTCTATCTGATGATACTCATAATCACTACTCTCTTTAGGAGTGAATTTAAAAAACATAACTCTACTATGGTCTAGTTGAGATATATTTACATCTAAGGTTATCGGCTCATATCTATATGGACTTTTTCTATTTAGATGAAAACTATACTCTATATCTTCTCCATTTAAAAAGATACTCAATATAGATAGAATTACTAAAATTACCACGGTCTGCTCTCCTTAATATAACCTCTATTTATTAAATCATAGGCTTTAGAACTCATAACTCTCTTTGAGGAGTTTTTGCTACTACTCTTAATCTCTTTTGTAGTTGAGTTTTTACTGACTTTAGAGCCACCCCCTCCACTACTTCCAACTTTGTCACTATTTTTTGAAGATGGTTTATCTTTTGTCTTGATATTATCTTTAGATGAGGTTGATGAGTTCTCTTTCGAGCTTAGATTTGTAACTCCCAATTTTGATTTATATTTCTGTTGTAGAAATATAACTCTATTTAGATTATATAGAATATCCTTATCTTCTCCAAAGGCTAAAGCTTTAATATAGTACTCTTTTGCCCTGTTATAGTATGCTAGATTAGCTTCACAGTTTCCTAAGTTATATAAAATCTGCTGTTTAATTTTTGGATTGGTTGTCTTAATAGATTTTAATATCTCTTTAGCTCTCTTATACTCTCTTATCTTATAGTAGCTATTTGCTAATATTAGCTCTTTCTCTAATGAGTCACTCTCTATTTTAGATAAAATCTCTATTGAGCTATTATAATCATTTGAGATATAAGAACTATATGCTCTACTTAGATATATATTATCAAATAGGCTATATGCTTGAAGATTAACTCCAAATAGAGATAGTAGTGCTATAAGATTTAGTAAAAATTTTGTAGATGAGAAAAATAGTAGAATTAGAGCTAATATTGTAGGTATAAAATATAGCTCAAAGTAGTTATAGGTTTGATATTTTATCTTCTCCTTAGAGCTTTGGCTATCTATCCAATCTAAAATAGTCTCTGCTATATCTTTTGGATTAGTAAACTTAACTACTTTAGCAATCTTTTCCAACTCACCATTAAATTTAGAGATAACAATATGCCCCTTTTTATCTTTTAGGAGACTATTATTATCTAATTTTATAGGTGAACCCTCTTTAGTTGCCATAGCAATAGCCAATATCTCTACTCCCCTACTCTTAACCATAGATATTAGCTTATCATCAATAACCTCATCTCCACCATCACTAAATATAATTAGATATATCCTCTTATCACCAAATTTAGATACCTTTTTAATAACTCTTTTAATATCTGTCCCTTTAGTTAATATATACTCATCTCTTAGTGTATCTAATGCTATAGATATTAGATTATGGTCTGTTGTTGGAGGAGATAGTAGAAGTGGATTTGATGTAAATCCAATTAGTGCTATCTGGTCTATTTTATCTATATGTAAAAACTCTCTTATTGTATCTTTACTAGCTATCTCTCTATTTGGTTTAATATCATCTGCTCTCATTGATGCAGATATATCTAAAGCAATAACAATTGAGTGTGCATCTAACTCTTTTTTAACTAAAGAGCCTCTAATAGCTGGTCTTGATATAGCAAGAATTAAAAATATTAGAGCTAAATATTTAAGATTTAAACTAAGCCCTCTTCTCCTCTTTAAAAAAAGTACAGTAATAGGAAAGAGTAACCATAAAAACCAAGAATATAAAAACTCCACTCTATAACTCCTCTTTGTATATTAAAAGTGCTAAGAGTAGAGTAGCTAATATTAGAGGATATATAAACATCTCTTCTCTATTTATATATTCTCTATCTCTAATAGGACTAGGCTCTAATCTATCTATGCTTTTATATATCTCTTTTAATTCAAAGCTATTTTTTGCAAAAAAAGCTCTTCCTCCACTCTCTTTTGCTATTTTATATAAAAGCTCTCTATCATAATCATCTCCAATTCCAATAGTATATATCTTTACTTTTTTCTCTATAGCCTCTCTAACTGCCTCTCTTGGTGATACCCTCCCTGAGTTATGTTTTCCATCTGTTAGTAGAATTAATACTTTTGATTTTGCTATACCTTTAGATAGAGTATTAACCCCCTGCATAATTGCCTCTCCTATAGCTGTATTTGTTCCTGCAATTCCTATATTACTAGTTAAATCAAATATCTCAATAAGTGATTTTAAATCATAAGTTAGAGGAGAAGCAGTAAATGCAAAAGAGCCAAAAATTACTAAGCCAACATTATCATTGTATCTATTTTTTATAAAATCTTTAGCTAGTGCTACTGATATATCATATCTACTAAGCTCTCTTCTCTCCTTATTAAATCCTCTTTCACCCATAGAGCCACTTGTATCTAATGCTAAAACTAAATCTCTACCCCTCTTTTTTGATGAGGTGGAGTTATCATAACTATATGGAGAGGCTAGAGATATAATGAGTAAAGTAGATATAGAGATTATTAATAATAGATTATTATCCCATAAAAAAACTCTATTTGGCAACCACTCTGGTTTAGAGAAATATAATATATTAGATTTTAGTCTGCACCATATAAAACATGGAACTAGTAATATAAGTAAAAGTATATATGGATATTCTAATAAAAAATTGCTCAATTATTAATTCTCTTTTTAAATTATTATAATAGTTTTTTATAAAACTAAAATTAAAAAAAAATAGATAAGCTAAAAATCTATAAAATTAAAGTGTTACCAAAGGTTACCGTTGTATAATATGGTTACACTTTTACTATTAGGATTGATATTGCAAGATATTACACTTATACTATTAGGTGCTGGTAGTGCCTCTCGATTTAAACTCCCTCCCAAAAAACAGTGGTTATGGAGTGAAAATAGACCTTTATGGCTACAGGTAGCTAATGAGTTTTCTAAGATAGAAAATTTTGCAGATACCATAATAGTATCATCTCAAGATGATATACGAATTATGTCAAACTTTGCTAACTACTCTTTTATAGAGGGTGGTAGTAGTAGGCAGAAGTCTTTAAAAAACGCTCTAAAATATGTAAAAACAGATTTCGTTTTAGTCTCTGATATTGCTAGATGTTGCCTTGATAAAGATATGATAAGAAGAGTACTTTTAGCAAAAAAACACAATAGTTGTGTAGTTCCTACACTTAATATTACAGATACACTCTATTTTAAAAACTCTCCTATTAATAGAGAAAATGTGAGAATTATTCAGACACCTCAACTATCTTGTAGTAAAACTCTAAAAAAAGCACTAGATACAAATATAGATTTTACAGATGATAGTTCTGCTATAGCTTCTCAAAATGGAGAGATTATATTTGTAGATGGTTCTACTAAGGCTCATAAATTGACCACGATTGAAGATTTAGATAAGTTAGATTGTCTAAAACCACCATCAAATAGAGCTTTAGTTGGATTTGGTATAGATATTCACCCATTTGAAAAGAATAAGAAGATGTATCTATGTGGAGTAGAAATAGACTCACCATTAGGATTTAAAGCTCATAGTGATGGAGATGTTGCAATCCATGCACTAATTGATGCTCTACTTGGAGCTAGTGGACTTGGAGATATTGGAGAGTTCTATCCTGATACAGATATAAAATATAGAGGAGTTGACTCTACTACACTCTTAAAAGATACAATAGATAGATTAAATTCAATAGGATATACTATTGGAAATATTGATTTATCTATTATTGCACAAACTCCAAAACTTCTAAAATATAAGAGAGATATGAGATTTAATATTGCAAAATTACTAAATATAGGAGCAAATTTTGTTAACATAAAGGCAACAACAGCAGAGAGACTAGGAGCAATTGGCAGAAAAGAGGGGGTAGCTGTAGAAGCTATTGCAACACTATACTATTATGATTGGACAAAACGATGAAAATAACTATTATAGAAAATGAGTTATATTTAGCTCAAAGTATATCGACTAAACTCAATCAGTCTGGATATGAGACTGAAATCTTCTCCTCAATAAAAGAGGCTATGAGAAATAGTTCAGGAGATGCTTATCTCCTATCAACAAATCTACCAGGACAGAATTTCAACCCTATTATTACCAAATATAAAGAGAAAATTATTATATTAATGGTAAGCTATATAAATAACGATACAGTCGCAGCTCCATTAAAGTTGGGTGCAAATGATTATATTGTAAAACCATTTATGATAGAAGAGCTTCAACGAAAAATCGAACACTATAAAGAGTATCAAACTCTTAAAAAATATAAAAATCTCTATAAAGAATATACTGAATATCTTTTAAATGATATTAAAATAGATTATGATATTAGTAGATTAAATCTTCCTGTAGTAATCCTAACTAATTATATTAAATTAGTTGATAAATTAGCATTTAAATATGTTCAAAACAATGATAGAGTTTTAGTATTTATTCCACTTGGAGCTAAAAATTGGAAAGATAAAATACTAAAAGCAAATCCCAAATATATATTATATATATCAGAACTTCAAGTTTTAAAAAAGGGTGAGAGAGAACAACTATTTGAACTTATCTCAAGGCGAGAATTTATAATATCAACAACAACAGAAATAGAGACACCATACCCACAAATAGAGATAAATACAGATAATAAACTCTATGACCAAAATGAGATATTGACAATTGATGATTATGTTAAGTTTATTGTAAATAGTTTTCAGTATCAATTTCCAGATACAGAGCTATCTAAAAAATTAGGAATTTCAAGAAAAAGTTTATGGGAAAAAAGGAAAAAATATGGCATCTTTAAGAAAAAATAGACAGCTATATATAGATGCCGAAGCTCTATCTACATTAGCTTTAGTTCAAGAGGGATTAATTGCACCTGTTACTAGACTTATGAATAAAGAGGAGGCTTTAGAGGTAAATAGAACAAAAATGTATAAAGGAGTACCATACCCTTTTGCTTTTATTCTCTCACCTAGTGGTAAAAGAAATAGAGAGGTTCTTAAAAAAGCAAAAAAAGGAGATACTCTTGAGCTTGTAAATGAGGGAAAAGTCGTAGGTGAATTAATAGTTGATGAGACTTATGAGATAGATATAGACCAGAGACTTACATGTATCTTTGGAACATCTGATCCATACCACCCAGGAGTTAAAGATACTATAGATAGATTAGGTGATATTGCTGTATGTGGAGATTATAGGGTTGAGTATCCATTAATATCTAGTAGTGTAAGAAAAGTTAAAAATTTAATAGCAGAGCAAAATGTAAAAGATATATCTGGATTTATGTTACAAGCAAATCCATTAAATCGCTCTCATGAGAGAATGATAAGAGAGATACTTGACCACTCTGAAATACTTGTTCTATTTCTGTTAAAACCTTTTCATAATGAAGGGTGGTTAAGATATGATATTAGATATGAGGCTGTTATTAGTTTTATTGATAATTTTCTTCCTAAAAATAGAGTTATAGTTGTACCATTAGAAAACTCATATATCTTTGCAGGATATAATGAGCTAGTTTTAGATGCACTTGTTGCCAAAAATTATGGATGTAATAGATTAGTAGTTACTAAAAATCATACAAGATTAGGTTCATACTATGATAAAAATAGACTCAATTCCATATTTGATAACTCAAAAGGGATTAAGATGAAAATATCAACTGTTGACCACTATGTATATTGTAATAGATGTAGAACACTTGTAAGTAACTCAACCTGCCCTCATGGACAACACCATCATATACACTACCATTCAGCCTCTATATTAAAACTTATAGAGGCAGGAATGATGCCTCCAAGCATATTAGTTAGAAGAGAAGTTTCAGCTTCTGTTCTTAGCACACTATTTCCTGATAGATTTGATAATATACAAGAGCTTTATGATGCCCTAGTCCCTAATGAAGGCTTAATGGAAGAACATAGTGAAGAGGATTTTTATATTAAACTTATGGGGCTATATCAAACTAGCTCATTAACATAAGGAGAGGAAATGAGTTTAAATAGAATCTTTATAACATTTTTTGGCTCAGGACTATCTCCAATTGCTCCTGGCACTGCTGGTAGCTTTTTAGCCTTAATTATAGGATTATTGTTACTTCAAGTTGTACCTATGCAGACATTTTTTATGTTAACACTACTTATTACTGTAATAGGGGTATTTGAGATAAATAAATATGAGAGAGCTACTAATAGTCATGATGATAAAAGCATAGTCATAGATGAGGTATCTGGAATGTGGATTGCAATGATGTTTGCTATATCTGTATCTTATAATATCAATTTTAAATATGCTTATGAGATAGCAGTTATATTAAGTTTTATCTCATTTAGACTATTTGATATATGGAAACCATCAACTATAGGAGTTATAGATAGAAGAGTAAAAGGCGGACTCGGTGTTATGGGAGATGATATATTAGCAGGAGTTGCAGGAGGATTACTTACAGATATTATATTAATTGGGTTAAATAGAGTTTTATAGTGCTAGAGACAAAAAGATGTTATATACTATTTATAATAACTTTGATTATAGTTATTTTACTATATAACTATGCAGATAAGCAAATTGCACTATATTTCTACTCTATCCCATCAGATAGTCTATTTAAAGAGTTTTTTCACTTTATGACTAAATTTGGAAAAAGTGAGTGGTATTTAGTACCATCTTTTCTATTATACCTCTATTTTAGAAAAAAAAAGAATAGAAAATATGCTAAGATATCACTATATATATTTATTACAAATCTAGTAGCAGGTATTGGAGTTTGGTTTATTAAAATTCCTTTTGGAAGAGCTAGACCTAAACTATATATATTAGATAATATATATGGATTTAAGTGGTTTGAATTTCATCACTCTATTACATCATTTCCATCAGGACATACAATTACAGCCATCTCTTCAGCATTTGCATTAGGATTTATATTTCCTAAATATAAGTATCTATTTTTAATATTTAGTATCTTTGTAGCTTTTAGTAGGGTTGTAGGAGTAAATCACTATATGAGTGATGTTGTTTTTGCATCTTTTTTAGGCTATCTTATAGCTTTAATTCTATATAAAAAATATTTTAAATAGAGTTAAAAAACTCTATTTTTTAAAAGTCTCCACTTGCAGCACTATCCATCATAGTGTACATAGTTTTACGAACATGTTGAGCCATATCCATCATATCTTTAGGTAGAGGTTTTCCACCATATAACATAAGCTCCATAGCCATTGTCTCAAGCCATAAATTTCCCTCATCATCTTCAACAATCATAACTCTACATGGCATAAATGCACCATACTCTTTTGAATAGTTTATAAATTTCTTAGCAATACTAGGACTACAGTAAGATAAAATTCTTATATATCTATCCTCTTTTTTCCCTGTCTTTTTAATACTACTATTTATATTCATCTTAGAGTCACCAACAACTAAAAAGTTATTCTCTTCAGCAATACTATTCATAGTCTCAACAATATCTTCTGGAGATATTCCCTCTTTAACTTTAACTTTTCTTGTCATAGCAGCAGCAGAGTTACCTGTCTCTAAAACACCTTCAAACATCTTCATATAGTAACCCATTGCATCTGGATGAAGAGAGCTAATCTTTGTTCCAATTGTCAAATAACCAATTATAGCACCAACTACAGTAATAGCACCAATAACACTTAAAATTTTTTTAAGCATATAATCTCCTTATATAATTTTAGTTTATAATAGAGTATTTTATCTTTATATATATTGAAATAAGATACTCTATTTATATAAAATACCAATATGGTATCTTTCTACTCAATAAATACTAATCTTCATTGAGTATCTTTTTAATATCTTTTACCTCTTTTATAAGTTTTAACATCATATCTTTAAGCTCTGCTAATTGAACAGAGACATCAGAACTATTAGAAGAAGATACTTTTTTACTAGAGCTTTTTTCTACCACCTTTTTCTCCTCTTTTTTAGGAGCTTTAGTTATCTTCTCTTTTGGCAGACTATCCTCTCTTACAAAACCTAACTCAGTAAACGCCTCTTCAATACTTTTTGAGATTTTCTTCATATATGCAATTTTTTTCTCATCTTTAATACCTGTTGTATTTATCCAATTATCAACAGTAGCATATCCTACATGAAGTTCATTTTTATCCTTTGGAATATAAAAATAGACTGAACATGGTGCAAACACCCCAGCTTGTGGGTCACCATGATTAAATACAGTATTTGAAAAACCAAAATGACATAAAGAAGATACCCAATATGCATCATATTTATCAAATGGTAAATCTAAATCTCCATATTCAAATTTTAAATCCAAAAAACCTGCGATAACAAACTCTTTTTTTGCAAAGAGTCCATCATGCTTCATAATAAAACTCTCAACAAAATCTTCTATATCATCAGGCTTATCAAATTTCATAACCATCTTTAAGAGAGGCTTTTTAGGTAAGTCACCATCAAATGTGAGCTTCTTCTCCTCTGTCGGCTTCATCTCAGCAATTACTAATTTATCTAATTTAGCAACCATCTCTTTAAATTTTTTAGCTCTAGCCTCATCTTTATCACCAATAATCTTTAACATTGTATTAGCATCAAGATGTCCATACCATGTTGTATCTCCTCCATCTTTTGCTAACTTTTTAAATGCTAAAAGATTAAATGGAGCATAAGCACCAAAATCGGGATTTGCTAAAATAAGCTCTCTCATAGTCTTTTTATCTATTACAGGATAGAAGTTTAATAAATCAAGATTTTTCTCTTTATACTTATTGTAGTAGTGAGTCTCTATATGTTCATTTTTACCAACAGCCTCAAAACCAATACTATCTAATTTTTTAACCATTGCACTTAACTCTTTATCTGGTTGTCCCTTTGTCCCATGCAAGTCAACTAAAATACCACTACCATAAGAGAGAGTTGCAACGACAATTAAAGAGGTAACTACTCTAAAAATTTGTTTAAACTTCATAATATCTTTCCTACTCATCTAAAGCTTCAAGCTCTTCAAGTACTTTTTGAAGATGTTTACCCATTTGATGGTCAAAAGCATCCCATTTTTGAAAATCTTTCATTTTCGCAACAACTTTTGGCTTAATCTCATAAGCTTCCATATCATTATCTAATGCCTCTTTAGCACCATCTCTTAAAATTTTCATATATTTTAAAAATGGGTCTATAGTCTCATGCATTTTTCCTGGAGCTCCATGTCCTGGTACATATAGATTAAGCTCTGGAGCTTTCTCTACATCTTCAAGAAGTTTAATATTTCCTAAAATACTAGATGATGCATCAAATCCTCCAAAACGACTCTTCATTAAGTTATCACCTAAAAATAGAGTCTTTGTATTAGCATGAATAATCATAATATCTGTATCAGTATGAGCTCTTTTTGGGTGATGAATATAAAAAGTTTGCCCATCAATCTCTATCTTATCTCCATTCTTTACATAATATGTTGGAAATGCAAACGGTTTTGTACCTTTTAGATTATGAGATAATCTATCTAATATCCCATACCATTTTTCAGCCTCTCCTGCTTTTGATACATCTACCATATGTTTTAAAGCATAAATTTTAACATTTGGATACTTCTCTAATACTGCTCTGTTTGCAAACCAGTGGTCACCATGCTTATGTGTATCTAAAATAGCAATAATTGGCTTTTTGCTAACTTTTTCAACTTCAGCTAAAATTTTTTTACCAACATTATAATTTCCACCTGGGTCAATCATAATTAAACCATGCTCTGCTTCTATAATTGCAGGATTATTCATAAAACCCTCATTCTCTACATTTGGCTCCATTGGAGGTCCAGGTAAGATATATAGATTTTTGGCAAATTTTTTAAATTCAAAATTTCCTAGTTTACCTAAAGTAAATGCATTTGCAGAGATGCTTAATGCACCTACAACAGCTAGTGATAACAGTGTTTTTTTCATTATGTCTCCTTAATTTTTAATAAGATAAATTTTATCTCTCTTTTTTATCTCTCCTGCTTTAATAACTTTAGCAAATATGCCTCTATCATCTTTTAGCAGTTTTGGTAATCTTTTATCAAGTTTAGTCAAACTTTTACATAGCGTACAGTTTTGACTTATCTCTAAAATAGCTTCACCTATTTTAATTTTTGTTCCTGATTTTAATCTATATGGGTTGTAGTCAATTAAGATATTTTCTCCCAATTCCCCATACTCTAACTCTATATCTCTATCTTGAGCTAGTTTATAACTATCTATTGAGCTAATTAGAACAGACCTATCAATATCTTTGGCATAAAATTTATCATTTACTACACCTTTTATATCTAAGAGCATTCTATCTACACTCTTTTTTGAGATAAATAGCTCTAAAACCTCTCCGATAGAGTCTATACTACTCATCTTCTTCAAACTCCTCAAAAGTTTTATTCTTATAAGCTCCTGTAGATATATAAATAAGTGTATCTCTTGTGATATCTATATTTCTATATCCCACTATACTATAGATTATATTTTGATTTTTATCCATAAAAATAAGCGTAGGAAAGAAGTCTATACCTACTACATCTTTAGTAAACTCTCTATTATTTTGCTCTTTACCCTTATATAAAATAGTATCATCATCATCTCTATTTATATCTAAAAAGATAAATTTACTCTTTAATATATTTGATATATTGTTATCTTCAAACTCAAAAATCATCTTTTCACAAAAATTGCAATTATCTTTATGAAAAAAGAACATTATTGGTTTATCAATTTTTTTACTAAATATATCATCAAGATTTATATCTGCACTAATAGAGAGTGTAAACATAGATATGAGCAGAATATATATCTTCTTTATAAATCTTATACTCATATCCATTTAAATAATACTCCTACTCGTCGTCTAACATCTCAAGTTCATCAAATGCGTATCCAACATTTTGAGCATTTAAAATATCATACATAGCCTTATTTTTAAACTCTGGAAGAGTTACTTTTTCTGTAATCTCTGTTGCATCAACACCATCTTCTAATGCTTTCATAATTCTCTCTTTTAAGAGTTTAAAATATAATCTAGCCTCATCAACTGCATGTTTACCTGTTATTAATCCATGTCCTGGAACTAAAACATTCCAATCTAATTTTTCTATCATATCAATAGCTTTAATCTGTCCAATAACAGAACCATCTCTATTTGATGTAATTCTTCCATTCATAACAAGGTCACCAGCAAATAGAACTTTTTCTTTTGGCATATATACAAAAATATCATCAATAGTATGTGCTTTTATAGCCATTGGAATAATCTTAAACTCTTTACCACCTAATGAGAGAGTAAATGGTTTTTTAGGAGTTTTATCAAGCTTAATAATGTGTGTTCCCTCAATTGCATTTTTAGGTAAGACATTATACATTCTTGTCTTATCACCATCTTTATAGTTAGTATTGATTGTCTCTGGTCCAATTAAAGTAGCATTAAACTCTTTTTTATAAAAATCATTTCCTAACCAATGGTCATCATGATTATGTGAATTTACAACATATTTAACAGGTAAATCTGCAATCTTTTTCATAGCTGAATATGCCTGTTTTGCAAACTGATATGATGGACCTGTATCCATTACAAAATAACCATCATTGGTCTTTACATAACAGTTATTTGCCATATTTCCAGCATTCTCTTTAGTTGGCTTATCTAATGCACCAAAGAAACACCATACATCATCTGCTACCTTTTTAGGTTTTAACTTATAGTCAAATGGAACATTACTACTATTATTATCTACAGCTACTTTTTTTACTTCAGCCTCTTTTTTCTCTATTTTAGTTTTATTATCTTCTGCTTTAGCCTCTACTTTATTATCGCCTTTATTATTATCTAAAGATGCTTTTATAATATCTCCAACACCCTTATCTTCACCAATAGAGCTAATTTTTATATCTATTTTTGTAGCCTCTTTTGTAGTTGAAGCCTTTGGAGCTACAGTTGTATTACTATCTTTTTTAATCTCCTGTTTTTTAGCAGTTGCAGTAGTGCTATTAGTAGCTGTTTTAATAGTAATATTTTTCTCTAATGCACTCTTAGCAATAGACTCAACTTGCTTAAGTGTAGAGTTTAAAATTTCAGGAACACTCTTCTCCTCATTTGCAGATACTACAGTTAACAGAGATGCTGTTACTACAGATATTAAAACCATTTTTCTCATTCATTTTCTCCTATTTTATTTAATTGAAATTCATAACTTACTCTTATTATGTTTTCAAACACAATAAGACTAAGTAATACCCCCTTAAAAAAGGGAGTATTCAAACTATTTAATTTTTACTTTCTTAGTTTTTGTATTACCTTTAAGGTCTGTCCAAGTAACTTCTAACTCATCACCTTTTTTAGCACCTTTAAATTTAAATTTATATAGAGGGTTTTTAGACATAAATCCACTTCCATTCATCTCATAAACCACTTTATCACCAACTTTAGCAACTACAGAAGTTATAAAATTAGCCTCTTTTTTCTTCTTTTCAGCCTCTTCTGGCCCAATATTTTGGTGTTTTGCTAATACTTTAACTTTTACAATTCCATCTTTTTCTTTTGCTTTAACTTTCATCTCTTTCCTTTCAATTTAATACTTAGATTTAATTACTTATTGCTAGTCTGTAAAGGTGAATCAAATCAACCTCCACAACCACCTTTAGATACTTCAATTGGTAATACTTTAGAGTATAACTTACCATCTTTACCTTCTACAATAGCAGTAATCTTACCAGATTTTTTCATTTTCATAGTTACAGAGAAATCAACAATTCCACCCTCTGGAATAGTCCAAACAGCTACTAATGAACGAGGATTACTATCTTGTAATAGTGCTACAGATTTAGCATCTATATCAGATTTAACAACTACAGGAATTTTCCCACCATTTTCTGCAAGTTTTGGTGCTTTAATTTTTACACCTTTCTCTTCAGCCTTAGCATCTCCATAAAGTGCTTTAATAGCATCTTCTGGTGTTGTTGCTTTCCAAGCATCTGGCTTCTCTTTTCTAAAGTCTGTTGCATTAAGCTTTGTCATTGGTACTATTGCTAACGCAGCTAAACCTAAACCTAAAAATTTTCTTCTATCCATCTAATTTCCTTTCAATATGATGTAATGTGTGAAATCTCAATATTGTGTTAAGTTGATAATTAAGAGTATTGATTTAGATTTCAAAAACCTACTCTATCAAAACTTAACACGACTTATATTAAGTTTCTTTATTAAGAAAGACTTAATATACTTGAGTTCACAAAAAGTATATTTCATTTTTGTGAACTAATTGTGAAAATCAAATTCTATTTACTCTTAGAGTACATATATTCAATAATCTGTTTCAATTTTTCATCACTATATGAACTACCACCTCTTGGAGGCATAGCACCTGTTCCTTTAATTGCAGTTGCTAGAACTTTATCCATACCTTTTTTCATAACTTTAGCCCAAGCCTCTTTATTACCTACATCAGGAGCACCCATTTTATCATTTCCATGACACACAGCACAACTCTTCTCATACTCCTCTTGACCAGGTTTTATAGAACTATCTTTAGGTTTTTTAGGTAAATCTCTAACTTCACTAAATGGAGGATTGACATCTGTTCTTGGGTCTTTTACTACTACTAGTTTTGCCCCATCATCTTTACAATCCTTCATACATCTAACACCCACTGCACCAATATTTTTACCATCAGAGAGAAATGCTTTTACATTCTTAACACCATTAGGACCATCTATATTAGGAATAAATCCATCTTCATTTGGCATCTTAATTTTTAAGAAATTCTCATTACTTAAAACTGTATCATCATCCATCTCTTTACCATCAAGTTTTATCTCATTGGTAGCAAGAAGATAAGCAGTAATTGCATAAGTCTCATCCCAACTTAAACTCTTAGGGTGAGCATATGGCATTGCATCATGAATATACCAAAGAAGTGTACTAGCTTTTGGCCAATATGTTCCAATAGTTCTCTTTGGAGCATCTGTTTTACCTGGAGTTCTCTGATTGGTTAGAGATGCTCTATCTCCACCTGTTAGTGTAGGATAACCAAGTCCCCCTGCACCAAAGTCACCATGACACACAGCACATTGCTCTTCAAATAGCTCATCACCCTCTGCAACAGTACCTTTACCTTTAGGTAATCCTGTTCCATCTGGCATAATATCAGTATCCCAAGCTTTGAGCTCATTTGGGGTTGGTTTTCTACCATAATTAAAATGAGATATATTCTGGTCATTATATCTATATGCAGTATAGATACCATTTGCTCTTGGATATATCATACCACCATCAACAGCCTCTCTTTTACCATTAAAAGATGCAAAAGCTGAAATAGAAGTTAATACTAGAGTTGCTACACCTACAGAAATAGTCTTATGAACGCATTTGAGCATTATGCACCTCCCCATTTGCTTTTACATACCAAGTGTTGATTGAGTTTCTATGATAAACACCCTCTACACCCATAATTTTTTTCTCTTGATTAACTGTTGGTTGAGTATCACCTGAGTCATCAGTAGCTCTACTCTCTAGCATTAGCTCTTTACCCTCATATTTATATATATAGCTAAATCTTGTCCAAGCTTTTGGAAGTACTAATCCTTTAAGTTTAGCCTCAACCCAATTCTTACCACCATCAAATGAGATATCAACATGAGTAATAGTACCTTTTCCACTCCATGCAAGTCCCTCAATCTCAACTATATCACCTTTTTTAAGGTCTGTCCATGGCTTTTCAGGACAAGGAGATGTAATGATAGAATTAACTTCAAGAGGATAGAAGTGTTGAATTGCTTTACCACTCGGTAGGAGAACTGTATATTTAGATGTCTCTTCCTTACAATACCAAGGCTTATCACCAAACTCTAATCTCTTAAGCCATTTAACAGATAGATTTGCCTCCCAACCTGGTAAAAGTAGTCTAACTGGATAACCCTGCTCTTCTCGTAATGCTTCACCATTCATAGCATATACAATCATAGCATCATCCATAACCTTCTCTACAGGTATAGTTCTACTCATAGATGAACCATCACCACCCTCAGCTAACATCCATATTGCTTTAGGGTCAACTCCTACATCTTCAAGAATAGTTTTTAATCTAACTCCTGTCCACTCTGCACAACTAACCATACCTTTTACAAATTGTAAAGAGTCAAACTGAGGTGTCTTCCACTCAGCTGCACCATTAGCAGGACACTCTAAGAAGTGAATTACACTCTCACTTGGATACCTCTTAATATCTTCCATAGTTAATACTATAGGGTTTTTAACCATACCATGTATCATAAGTCTATGTTTATTAGGGTCAATTCGTGCTACTCCATTATGAGTTCTTGTAAAAAAGAGTCCATTTGGAGTAATAATACCTTTTAAATCTTGTAGTGGCGTTAGAGAGACAGCAGCGTGCATATCTCCTGCACTAGATAGTAGAGGCGTTGTTCTTCTTACAACATTATGCTCATAAGGTGATGGTACACCATAAGGATGTTTATTTAGCTCATAACCTAATGAAGTTGCCCATGGTTGCTCTTCTGTAATAAACTTATCATCTTTCTCTTCTGCTGAGAGTTTTACAGGTGAAAGCAGACTACTAGCAGCAACAGCACTAGCTGAATATACAGCGGCTTTTTTGAAAAAATTTCTTCTACTAGAGCTAGTTTTATCTGATACTAAACTAGAACTATCCGTAGAAGTTTTATCATTTTTCTTCATTTGTCCTCCTTTTAAAATTTGGTATTTTCTGCGAATACCGTCGGAACAAGCTGATTATATTATAATAATATTTGAAAAGTCAAGAAAAACTATATAGTCATATCTTCTCATATTTTAAAAAAAAATTTTATATATAAGTAAAACAACTATAAATTATATAGTTTTCTTATATATTATAGTGCATATTGCATATATTTTATACATTTTAATAAAAATATCTCTTTAAAACATATTTTTTTATATCTATAATCAAAAAAAATAATTATTATAGATGTGTATAAAAGGAACATATAGTAAAATATTTTCTTAAATAATCAATAAAATTAATTATTAACTCTCTTATCTTTTATTCGTAAATTTAATTTATGATTTCCTATTTTCAACATAAGTTTATTAGATTTTATACTATTTGCCACTAATTTTATAGTATTTTTATCTATAAATGATATATCTAAAAAAGCTGGATATTTAAGAGTGGTTAAAACATCTCTTTTTGAATTTGGTGGAAAATAGAATATATTACTCTCTCCAACCTTAATATTAAAACTATTCTTCTTATCTGTCACCCTATAGACAGGTATATTAAATTTCCTTGTCCTAAATCTCCACACTTTACTATTTAATCTATTATCAGCTATATATTTAACCTCTACAGTATAATCTTTATCCCATTGTAGTCTATTTAAAGGAAATAGCGCAAACTCAAACTTTTTAAGTCTTCTGTTTGGGTCTGTTTTATTATCATAAATAATAACATCTTTCAACTCTTTTTTTTGACTATTAAATAGTTTAAAACTTAATATTTTAACTTTTTTAAAATATGACTCATTAAAACTAATACTAATTGGAAAACCACTCACGCTATAATCTGGAAGAGGATCTGGCAACTCCTCATAAAATGCAGGTGGAACATCTATTTGATTATTATATGGATATGTAACAATCTTACTATTTCTTAATCTATTCTCATTCAAAACTCTATTAAACAGAGAAGCTCTAATTTTTAAATTTTTATTAGCACATATCCCCTCTGCATACTCTCCTGATGTTATACTATTTTTATCTTGACATATAGCCTCTAAATTACTACTACCCATATCATATACAAATGCAGATTCTAATCTATCCTTTCTATTTTGCCAAATACCAATTCCAATCTCATCTGTATGAAAATCTAAAAATCCAAAACGATGATATATTGCACCCATAAGTCCATCAATAGACTCTTTATAATTAAGATTATTGTTTGATATATTTTCTATTATCATAGAGGTTTTATATCCACTATAAATAGCTCTTTGTGAACCATATTTACCTGTATATCCTATCTTTTGGCTATCTTCATAGTGTCCTATTGTATGATTTGTTATTAAATACTTTGCATGGTTTTTAGAAGCTTTTTGTAATTTATAGTTTAGTTTAAAAGGAACAAGTCCAGAGTTAACTCTAATTTTATTTAAATAATCTAAACTTCTATTCTCCTCTAACGACACATCAATTAAGGGAGTATCTTTTATAATAATGTTTTGTACTGTTGGTGCATCTGCTAACATATATAGATAGACAGAAAAGAGTGTTAATAGTGCCATTACTGTAGTATGAACAATATTTTTCATAAAGTAACTCCCAAAATTTAATTAACTATTTTAAATTATATCTAAAAGTTACTAAAAAAGAACAAAAATTATTATAAACTAACTACTCTTCTATAATTAGTCCCTCTCTATTAATCCTTTTCCACTCTCCACCATCCAATAGACTACTATTATCTTCTATCTTCTCAACACAACCAACACATATATCAGCAATACCATTATGAAAGGGAAAAGCAAAATCATAAAAAGGCTCTATTACCATATCAAGATTTTTATTGAAAAATCCAATTTTACCATTAATTTTAACTCTAGCCAATCCCTCTTGAAATTTATCTATTTTCCCTTTTTGATTAATATATACAGGCATAGCTTTACCATCTCTTCTAATATAGTAAAATCTATTATTAATCTTAGCAAGAATTAGATTTTTATTATGAAAATCTATATTTGATGTATCAAAATATATAGCATACTCTCTCTTCTTCACCATATTATTATGAGAACTACACCCAAATATTAAAAAAGACAATAGTACAATAAATCTCATCACTCTATTTTAAAACTTCCTTCCCATAGTAAACTCAAATGACGAGGTTCTCTCTAATAGACCTGCATTTTTAGCTCGTCCAAATATTAGATTAATAGGTCCTATTGGTGAGTACCACTCTATTGATGTTCCATATCCAGCTCTCTTAATCTCACTAAAACTCTCTTCTCCAATCATACCATAATCAGCAAAAAATGTTAAACGCATCTTAGCAGATTTTGATAATGGAATACTAGCCTCAATAGTATTGACTAAACTTTTTTTACCACCATTAATTGTTCTTGTAGTATCTCCATTAGCATTTTTACCATATGTAGATGGGGCAATAGTATATGGTTGATAACCCCTAACAGAAGAGACTCCACCTAAAAATAACTTTTCTGGACCAGAGATATGCCCTTCATCTTGTAACATATTAGCCCTTACTTTATATCTAAAAATTAAATCATAATCAATAAGCTCTTCCATTCCATAATATGCTCCAAATTTAGCTTGATATGCTAAAAACTTCTCATCTCCACCAACTCCAGAATATCCTAAACTACCACCAACAATTACCCCTTTTCTGGGTACAAAATAGTCATCTGTACTATCATAAGTAAGCCCTACATTAAATGTACTCTTAGCATAACTCAAATCTTCATTACTAAATACACTACTAATTAAAGAGTTTGTTGTATCATTTGTATCAATCTTATTTTTACTATAACTATATCCTACAAATCCATATAGATTTCTAGTTAACTGTTTTCCAATATTTGTTCCAAATCCAAATGTATCATGTTGATATGTTGGAAAATCATACTTATTTTTATATACATTCATACCTAAACTATATTCACTATCAAATACTCTAGGATTATTTATTGAAAATGAATAATTACTAGATACCTTAGATAAATCAAAACTAAGACTAGAACTTATACCTGAACCAAATATATTTCTATCTGATATTGCAGCATTTAACATAAAATGTTGATATGAACCATATCCACCACCAGCTTGAATACTACCTGTTGCAGTCTCTTTTACTTTTACAATTAAATTAATCCTATTAGCATCAACTCTCTGCTGTTTAATATCAACCTTTTCAAAATATCCTCTTCTCTTTAATGTGCTTATACTATCTTTTAAATCTGTTAAATTAAATAAATCTCCAGGTGCTAAATATACATCTCGTCTTATAACTCTATCTTTAGTTGAATAGTTTCCTGAAATAATTACATCATTAATATATACCTTGTTTCCAGCTTTAATTAAAAAATCTATATCAACTGTATGATTATCTCTATTTTGTCTAAAATTAGGAATTACCTTCGCATAGGCATATCCTAAATTAGCAACTCTCTCTCTTATAAGTGCTAAATCTTTTCTTAATTTCTGAATATTAAATACTTTTCCTTTAACTAAATGAAGCTCACTTAATAGCTCATCTTTATCTATATTCTCAACTAAACCTTCTATATTAATATTATTTAATCTATACTGCTCTCCCTCTTTAATCTGATATGATATATCAGCAATATATGAACCATTATCAACTCTAAGTAAAGGAGCATCAACCTCTGCATCAAGATAACCATTTCTCATATATACATCTTTTGCTCTAAATTGGTCATATTTGAGTTGATCAAGATGTGCTACACCATCACTTAAACCTGGCAACCAACCTAAAGTATCCTCCTCTTGATTGGCTAAAGCATCTTCTAGTTCATCTCTATCTATCTTCTTAGCACCATCAAAATAGATTTTTTTAATATGTATCTTCTCTCCCTTATTAACATCAAATGTCAATGCAATACTATCCTCTTTAGGCTCAACTGTAACCTCTACTACTGTATCATAATATCCCTCTGCCTCAATCTTCTTAATTAATCTCTCTTTAGCTCTGTTTATCTTCTCTTTATCATATAAGTCACCCTTTTTTAACCCAAGCTCTGCAAATAGTGCCTCTTGTTCATCATCTGAACTATATCCATTTATTTGTAGTTTTGATATTACTGATTTCTCTTTAAAATTATATATTAATACATTATTATCTGTAAGTGATACCCATATATCAGAGAAGTATCCCTGTTTATAAAACTTTTTAAGTGACTCATCAATTTTATTTATATCAAACTCATCTCCTGCATGAATATCAGATATTTCAGAAGCTACATCTTTAGATAGATGAAAAAGCCCTTTATACTCTATACGATTAATAGTTTGTGATAGGAGGAGTGAACTAACTGTAATTGATAGTGGTAAAATTCTTTTCATAAAATTAAATAATTCCTTAAATCTATATCTTCTTATTAAAATAGCATTAGTGTATCTTCTTTTCACTAAAAAAGTGCTATAATTTAGTTGTTAAATAAGGGATAAGAGATGAATATTGGAATTATAGGTCTTGGATTAATGGGTGGTTCTTTAGGATTAGCACTAAAAAAATTTCCTAACAAATATCATATTATTGGATATGACCATAATAAAAAGCATCAGAAAGAAGCAATTTTATTAAATCTTGTTGATGAAATATATGAAAAATTTGAAGATATAAAAAAGTGTGAAGTCATATTTTTAACAATACCTGTTGATGCAATTATTAACACTATTAACAAGCTACAAGATATACCTAAAAATAGAACTATTATAGATTTTGGTAGTAGTAAATCTAAAATATCTAATAGTATTCCAAAAAATATAAGAGAGTTAGTTGTAACTGCACATCCAATGACTGGTACAGAAAAATTTGGACCAACTGCTTCTATTGATGGATTATATAAAGATAAAATAATGGTAGTTTGTGATAGGGAAAAAAGTGGAGAGTTGCAACTAAACAAAGCCATTAAAATATTTAATGATATTAGAGCAAAAATCATATTTATGGGTGCAGATGAGCATGATAGACACGCTGCATTTATATCTCATATGCCTCATGCTGTAAGTTATGCTATTGCTAACTCTGTTATGAAACAAGAAGATTCAACTAATATTATAGCTTTAGCTGGAGGAGGATTTAGAAGTATGAGTCGTATTGCAAAAAGTTCCCCAAATATGTGGGAAGATATTTTTAGACAAAATAGAGAAAATCTGCTAGAAGCCATAGAGGCTTTTAATCAGGAGTTAAAAATATGCAAAAAGATGATAGAAGATAAAGATTGGAAATCTCTACATCAATGGATGTTAGAAGCAAATACTCTTCATAATATATTAAATTAATAATATATTAAATTTAAAAAGATATAAAAATAAAAATATTTAAACCTCTTCTGTAAGTAAATACCCTACTCCCCTAACAGGTTTAATATATGTATGCTCCTTATCAATATTTGATAATTTATGTCTTATTCGTGAAATCATTACATCAATATTTTTAATTGAACTATTATCATCAATATGTTCACTTTCATATAATAGCTGCTCTCTTGATACAGCATGATTTTTCTGTTTAATTAATATAGATAAAATATCAAACTCAGCAGCTGTTAACTCCAATAATTTATTATTAAAAGTGATACTTCTAGCATTATAATTTAATTCAAAAAGAGATTTTCTTACAGGTTTTTCATTACTTTTTTGAACTCGTCTAAGAATAGTTTTTATTCGAGTTACAAGTTCTCTGGGGTCATAAGGTTTGGGCATATAATCATCTGCACCTCTCTCTAGTGCAATTACCTTATCAGTTATATCATCTCTAGCAGAGGAGACAATAATTGGAATAGATAAATTTTTTCTGATTTTAGGAATAACCTCTAATCCATCAATACCAGGGAGAGTTAAATCTAAAATAATAAGGTCGAATTTATGTTGAGTTAATAAAGAAAGCCCAATATATGGCTCTTCTGCATCAACAACCTCAATATCAAACTTATTTAAATATTCAGTCAATATTTGAGAAAGTTCATAATCATCTTCTATCATTAAAATTTTTATAATAGTAAATCCTTATATAGGTAAAATTATGGAATAATATCATTTAAGAAGTTAATTTATAATAAAAATTGCAAAGGCAAAAATTGGAATATTGGAACCACATTTATGAACACTTTAACCCTATAGCTTTTAATCTTGGTATTATATCTGTACATTGGTATGGAATTATGTATATATCAGCACTACTTACAGCTCTATGGTTTGCTAAGTGGATTATTAAGAAAGACTCTATAAATATAGAGATTGAAGTATTAGATAACTATTTTATATGGATAGAGATTGGCATTATTTTAGGTGCAAGAATTTGGTATATTTTATTTTATGATATTAATACAATATATTATCTATCTCACCCTTGGCAAATCTTTAACCCTTTTCATAATGGAGAGTTTGTTGGTATTAGAGGAATGAGTTATCATGGTGCAGTGGTTGGAGCTATGATTAGTTCATATCTATTTTCAAGAAAACATCCTAATATACTCCCTAAGATAGTAGATATAGTAGCCCTTTCAATTCCTGTTGGATATATATTTGGTAGAATTGGAAACTTTTTAAATCAAGAGTTAATAGGAAGAGCTACAGATGTACCATGGGGAATATATGTAGATGGAGTTTTAAGACATCCATCTCAACTATACGAGGCATTTTTAGAGGGATTTGTTGTAGCAGTTATTTTATTTATATATAGAAAACGAAAATCTTTTGATGGTGAACTTATGGTACTATATGCGATACTCTATAGTATAATGAGATTTATATCTGAATTTTGGAGACAACCAGATATTCAACTAGGGTATCTATATGATAATTGGGTTACAATGGGACAGATACAGAGTTTAGTTATGTTATCTATATCAATAGTTATCTATTTTATATTAAAAAAAAATTCAAAATCCTATTAATTATTTAATTTAAAGAAAATTTAATTTTAGGTATAATCAATATATTTAAAATATTTCTTTTTAAATTAAAGGTATAATAAGATGAAAAATATAAAACTATTAACTATTACTATAATATCAATGAGTTTTTTAGGCTACTCAGGAGGAGATATATCTGTAGTAACTCCTTATGAGAGTAATGATGTAGAGTTAGCAACCCAAAATGCAGAACCAGAAACATATATTGAGCCAATAAAAGAGCCGATTAAGGTAGAACCGACTCCTATTGTTATAAAAGAGCATGTAAAGGTTGTCCCTCCACCCTCTAAAAAGGAGATAAATCCAAGTGGTTTCTATGTGGGACTTGGAATTACAGGAAATAGATACTACGATACTTGTAAATGCACAAATAACTCAATCACTCAAAAGATTTCAAATAAAGAGAGAAATATGGCTGTTTTAGGTAGAGTTGGATATGACTATAATCCATATATTGGCGTAGAGGCAAGGGGAATTGTAAGCTTTGCAGAAGATGAAGATATGTCACTTACACATACAGGACTCTTTGTAAAACCTATGATACCACTTGGAGATATAACAAATCTATATGGACTATTGGGATTTGCAAAGACAAGAGTAAAAGGGAAAAATACTCCACATCTAAATGCAGAGAGTATGGCTTTTGGTGGTGGTTTAGAGTTTGATTTATCAAAAGATATTCCAAAAGATGGTATATACTCAAGAAAGTTTGATGGAAAAGGAAATCAAGAGAAGGGAATAGGCTTTTTCTTAGATTATGAGAGACTTGTTGCTAAAAAACATGCTCCACAACTAGATGCCTTTAGTGCAGGGGTAACTTATGACTTTTAAAAAGCTACTCTATAAGAGTGGCTCTATCTATCTTACTAAGATAGTCATTAAAATTTAGAGATGTTACAGCAGTTCTTCCTAATGGATAGTGTCTCTTAGAGTCTCCCCAAACAGTCTGAATAACATAAGGCTCTCCCTTATATTCACCTATATATAGCATAATATGCCCTTTTAGATGAACAATAGTAGCTCCGATATGGGCTGAATTTATCAATAGAGCCGATTTTGCCTCTTTAGATAGAGGAGCTAAATCTAAAAATTTATCTCCTACCATACTTTGAGATAGTGAATTTCTTGGCATTTTAACTCCAACAGTAGCATATATCTCTTGGATAAATTTAGAGCAATCCTGCTCTCCAAAAGAGCCACCCCAACCATAAGGTGCATTTAAAAATTTAAAAGCCTCTGTTAATATATTGTTTGGAGTGTAATCTAAATAACCTTTATGAGTATGATTTGACCTAATAGTACCATTACTAAGTATAAGAGTTCCATTTTCATCTCTAGTTGGAACTAATACCATAACCATATTGTCAACAGTTAAAATATATGGCAATCTAACTCCCATTCTTAAGTAGTCATAATATCTACCTGCTATCTTAATGGAACTTTTTGCTTCTGTTGTAACAATAAATTTTTTTGTATTTAAAAATCCACCTATATCTGATTTTGTTCCAAATGCTATATCTTTATCTCTAATCCAACCTGAACTAGTAGGTGCTATTCCAAAATGCCACTTTCCATCTTTTGTTGTATGTAAAATAGCAATAGGTGTTCCAATATCCAATGCAGAGTTCTGATTTCTATCAAAAAATATCTGCTCTTTACTCTTTAAAAGAGATAACTCTGTTGGTACAATCCTTTGATTTGTATATTTTACAGTTAAAGCATAACGAGTTTTAACACTATCTTCTATAGCTCCTATATCCATATAGTCTTTTAAATCATTAAAAAAACTATTGGCAATTCTAGTTCCATCTTCAAAATAGTCTGCTTGTTGAGAAATTCCCTTTAACATACCCTCAATACTCTTTTTAACCCAACTACCACTATATGTTGGACTTATATCTTTAAAATTTGTAAGTTTCTTCTCTACATAGGCTACCCTACTATTAAACTTTTCTATCTCCTCTCTACTCATAATAATCTTATCTGCATCTTCAATCTTATCTATCCAAAAATCTGCAATATTTAAGTGACGATTTTTATTTACAATAATAATTGGTTGTTTCTCTTTTTTATCACTTAAAATAGGCATATTATCGCCAACCTCTTCACACCCATAAAAGAGAAAAATAGCTATAAAGATGGATATAATTCTCATATAATTCTCTCTCCACCAATAAATAGACTATCCACTTTTTTAGTATGCAATATTGTATAGAGTCCAATATCATTAAGAGATGATGGAGTATCAGGTAGTTTAACTATTGCAAAATCTGCATCTTTTTTCTCTTTTATCTCTCCAGAGTTTAGATTAAATATCTTAGCAGGTTGGCTTGTAACTGATGATATAAGAAGTTTAGAGAGTTTAATTAAATCTTCACTATTATGTATCATTAGAGCAGAGTATAACTCATCAAAGATATTTAGTGAACTATTTGAACTCAACCCATCAGTTGCTACACTAAATGGAATATCTAAATCTTTAACTCTATCTATATCTAATCTTCCACAACCAAGAAATCTATTTGAGCGAGGACAGTGTGCTATTGAGTGTCCCTTTTTAGATATATATTTAAGTTCTTTTTCTTTAGCCTGAGTCATATGTGTAAAGTGTGTTGGAGTATTATCAAAATAGCTTAAAAACTCATCTATAGTAGTCATTGGTTGAGTAGTATTAAAGTATTTTTTAAAAAACTCTAAAAACTCACCACTCCCACTCTCTAACCACTCTCTCTCTTGTGGTGACTCTAAAAAGTGGGCAGATATTGACATATCACTAGCCTTTGCAATCTCTAATGCTCTCTTTAGAGCTACTGGATGAACAGAGTATGGTGAATGTATAGCAATTGCTGGTATTATCCCATTTTTAGTTGCCTCTTTTGATGCTTTAACTCTTACTAAAAAATCATTATATAGAGCATCAATATAAGCCATATTTAAGCCTATTAACTCATTAAAAAATATAACTTTTTGTGGAGTCTTTTCACAAACTTCAAGCTCTGTTCCAAAACTAGAGATTGCCCCAAACGATGTAATGCCTGAACTTAACATCTCTCTACAAACCTTTTCCATCATAGCATTATCACAACTATTTAAAAGCTTATCTCTACTATCAATTACAGAGTTTAACCATCTCATAAAACTACCATACTTTAGAGTAGTCCTATTAGCAGAAAACTCTAAATGAACATGTGTATTTATAAACCCTGGGTATAATACAGAGTTTTTCCCACAATTAATAACCTCTGCATCTGGATATCTATCTTTTAATCTCTCTATACTATCTATTAACTCTATTTTAGAGTTAAAGGCTACAGCTATATTTTCTCTAAAATCATCATCAATATATATATAATTTGGATTTAATATTCTCATTTTACTTTTACTTTTTTAGAATTTTAGCATGATAATTTTAATCCTTTGCAAGTTGAAGATATATCTGTTCATTTAACTCATAATATCTAGGTATTCTTTTTAAAAGAGTTCTATACTTTTTTTCAACCGCCTCAACTATATTTAATTTATCTTCTAATCTATCTTTATACTTATCTAACTCTCTATATTTATGATTAATTCTATCTAAATAGTAGCGACTTTTATTTAACATATCTTGTTCAAATATAGATGTATTTTTTTCCCTGAAGGCTTTATCTAATCTCTTTAAATTTTTTAAAGTTAATGATATGTTATATATATATAATTTTATTCTATATATATCTTTTTTTAACTCTATATCCTGAGATTTTAACTGACTACCTAAAATTATAAGCTGTTCCCTTCTAATATTTCTTGTAAACTCAATCTTAAATAGTCTATAGAGTAGTCTGCTTATATAACTCTCTTCATTTCTCAAATCACTAAGAACTAATTTTATAGCATCAAATAAAACAGTATCAATCTCTCTATTTTTTATAGATAACTCTTTTTTAGCATTCTCAATATTTTGTTGTGTTAATTTAATTAATATCTCTTTAAATAGATGTTCTGGACTATTGAGTATATTTTCAATATTAATACGCATTGACATGAATTATTATCTTTTTTAATCTATTATATAATTTATTAAAAGAGTTATATTATATTATAGAGTTAATGAAAAATATTAAAAATAATATGTGTATATTTTACACAGTAAAAGAGCCTATCTTACAATAGGCTTTATAAATTTACTTTATTTAAGATTTTATTTTTTAGAAGTGCTATTTTCGGGTTCTGGTTTAGGAGTATTATCTCTACTTCTTGGAAGCTCTGGATATATAATTTGAGGTTTTTTCCCTTCAAGTGAATTAAAAAATTCTCTAATATTATCAACATCACTATTAGTAAGAGTTATAGGTTTAATATCTAGTATAAATCCACCATTCTTTTTATCTTTTAACTTATATCCTACTTGAAGATGACTCATCTCTTTTATAGCATCGGTTAATTTCCAAATCATTCCATTATGAAAATATGGAGCAGTTTGAGTAATATTTCTAAGAGTTGGTACTTTTATCATATTTTTACTATCTCCTCTAAATCCACCCACATCTCTATATTTATACTTATTTCTAAGCTCAAATGGTTGCATATCACCACCTAAAGCTATACCATTATGACAAGTTACACATCCCTTATCTATAAAAGTCTCTAAACCCTTCTGTTCTTTTTTACTTAATGCATCTATTTTACCATTTAAAAAATTATCATATCTCGATGGAGTAACTAAGGTTCTTTCAAAAATTGCAATAGTAGAGGTGATTTTATCAAAATCAATTTTAACATTATTACCATAAGCCTTTTTAAAAAGCGCTACATATTCTGGAATGGAATTTATTCTCTCCTCTACAAGTCTCTTAGAAGCAGCCATCTCAACACCTGCTTGAACAGGTCCTTTGGCTTGGTCTTCTAAACTAGGACTTCTACCATCCCAAAACTGTCTCTTAAAAAAGACGGCATTATATACAGTAGGCGAATTTATATGTCTTGGATTTCCTGACCATTGATGTCCTATTGCTTTAGGTACACCATCAACTCCACCTAAACCTAAATTATGACACCAATTACATGATATAAGACTGCTCTTTGATAGTCGTGGTTCAAAATATAACATTTTTCCAAGTTCTATTCTATCTTTTGTTAAAACACCTTTAGGGTCAATAATTTTTAAAAGTTCACTACTTTTAGTAGGAATTGGAAGTAAACCATTTTTTTTAGCTTTTTCAATTAAAGAGGTTGGACTACTAAATAATATGATTGTTGTTAATATGGGTAAGATAATAATTTTAAATATTTTCATAATAAACTCTCCATTTTGTAAAATAATATCAATATTATAAAATAATAATATTAAAAATAGTTAAAAAAAGAGGAGAGTTTAAAAAAATAGAGCTATTTAATTAGCTCAAATGGATTTTCTATTACTCGTTTTCTATCTACAATATATGGAATAAGTGCTGTTTGTCTTGCTCTTTTAATAGCTACTGTTACAAGTTCTTGATGTCTTTTACAGTTTCCTGTTAATCTTCTTGGCATAATCTTAAATCTTTCACTTAAACTAATTTTTAAAAGATTTAAATCTTTATAATCAATAAAATCAACTTTTGACTCACAATATTTACAGTATCTCTTTTTAAATTTTCTTCTCTCTGCCATATTTATCTCCTAAAATGGTATTTCATCTTCATTGATGTCTATCTCTGGAACGGGTGCTTGTCTTGTCTGCTGTGGTATATATGAAGATTGTTGTTGTTGAGGTAAACTCTGTGATTGCTGTTGAGTTTTATTATAATTACCATACAAACTACTACTAGTTGATTGAGGTTGAACCTGTTGCTCTTTATATCCACTACTACTATTAAGATTTTGACTCTCTGCTTTTGTATCTAGCATTTTTAAACTCTCTACAGTTACGGAGTGTTTACTTCTTCTTGTTCCATCTTGTCCAGTCCACTGCTGAAATGCAAGGTGTCCGTCAACTAAAACTTTACTCCCCTTTCTAAGGTATTGATTGGCAATTTCAGCAGTTCTACCCAAAAAAGTTAAGTCTATAAACATGGTCTCATCTCTTGTCTCGCCTGTTTGAGTTTTCCATCTTCTATTAGTTGCAATTCCAACATTACCAATTGCAGAACCACTTTGAGAATATCTTATCTCAACATCTCTTGTTAAATATCCTACCAATACTACTTTATTATACATGGGGTCTCTCCTGAGCTTTACGCTTCTATTTTCTCTTCTTCTATTGGAGTTTCAGTCTTTTCTGCAACTTCCTCTTTTTGAGCTACTTTTTCAATAGATTTATTAGCATTTGCTACAAGTTTATTGAAGTGTTCAGACTCTCTTTTATTGGTATATTTAATAGTAAAGAATTTAATAACATCTTCATTAAATTTTAACTTTCTTTCAAATTCACCAATAACACTCCCAACTGCTTGGAAATACAAGATAATATATACACCTCTTTCATACTTGTCTATAGGATAAGCTAATCTTCTCATTCCTATCTCATCAGTCGCAAGAATTTGGGCATTCTCATTTAAGAGAGTATCTTTAATCTTTGTAATATTAGCAGTCTGCTCTTCATCAGTTAGAGTAGGTCTAAGTATGAAAAGTGTCTCATAATTATTCATTTTATTCCTTTTGGTTTTATATCCCACTAAAATAGTGAGCAAGAATTTTTGAGATAGAATTTTATCATAAAGTAAATTTAGTTAACCTAAACTTACTAACTCATTGGAAGATTTATCTGCTGTATATTTCTTATAGTTACTCTTATAGTATATATAGTGAGATGAATTTTGATGTCCCTTAAGGGCATCTTCGCTCTCCCAACTTTCAATAACTACAAAAGTGTTTGGTTTATCTTTTATCTGATATATATTATATAACTCACACCCCTCTTCAGCTCTTGAAGCCTCAATCATAGTCTCAAGTAGAGATTTTAACTCATAAATAGAGCCATTTTTTGCTATAAATACAACTTTTTTAATTAAACTCATCTTTTTCCTTTATATCTAATATTTGTCCCTTTACTATAATTAGGGACATTATCATAGCTAAAAACAGCATAATACTTATCAAGTTTAGTTGAACCATAAGTATCATAGGTATAGTTATCTTTCCCTGCATATAGTTTAACCCCGTCAAAAGGGTTACTTGGTATATGCCAACGGTTTCTAACTACATAATAGCCTACAATATCATCACTTAAAACCCTATCCCATGTAAGTTTTACTACTCCTCTCTCAATAGATGTTTTTAAATTTGTAGGTGATTTAGGAGGAGTTCTCTTCTTTTCTATATAATTAATTTTGAGTTTAACGCCATTTTTACCGCTATTTTCCCAATGAATTAGATGTTTTCTAGTCAATACACTAGTGGGACGAATAATAAATTTTGCCTCTTGTTGCTCTCTTTTTTTATCTTCAAGTGCATGAATTGAGTAGGAATCAAATATAAAATCATGCTCTCTCTTTTTACTAAGTTGGGCGGAACTTACCTCATAGCCAATATACTCTATTCTATCTCTATTTTTAATATCTTGATATGAAAACTCATCTAAATCAATAAACTCTACATTATAACGAATATCAACATCTTTTTTAACAGTAGAACTATTTTTAATCTCTATCCATGCATCCGTAATTGCTATCTCATTAATATCTGGAAGTTTAGATAAATCAAAAGAGATAAAACCATATATCTTCTCATTATTTTTATCAAATCCACAAGCTAGTTTATCCTCTTCTATCTCATCTTCAGATATTGTCATACTATTAGAAGCCTCTATTGCTATCTCTTTAGGTGGAATAGTATATTTTATATCTATAGATGGTCTATAGTGAAGTCCTCCACCTTGATTTCCATATCCTAAATCAAACACCATAATTTGAGAGTCTCTTCCAACTGGTAATTTTGTAGGTCCTGCTAATTTAAAGATAACTTTTCCTTTATCTAACTGCTTTTGAAGTTGCTCTCTCTCAAACTCATTAAAAACCCATCTACTCCAAATACCTTGTGTTAATCTCTCTGAGGGGATACTCTCTCCAACACTCTTAAGATTTTTTGCTTTATGAACCTGCTCAAAATCTCTTATATTTGCAATAGTTTTACTATCCAAAATAGTCATTGTCCACTCACCATATTTTTCTATCTTAGCAGAAACTCTATTTAATGGATAGAGAGATATTTGTGCATCTAAAATAATAGCATCTCTAGGAATACTTTTTAAATCAAATTCCATAACACCATAACTAATCCCTCTAGCTTGACTCACTCCAACCTTTAGAGAGTTTACTCCAAAATGTCCTGCATTTGCTTCTGGAGACTTCTCTGCTACATATCCTACATCAGATTTTTTAGGAAAAATTGTTTTTGAAAACTCTCTATTTTCAAGTAGTGTTTTTAATTTAACTTTAGGTGCAAATGGAGATTTTGTCTGAAATAGTTTATGAACTGCTCTTATATAATAAAAATACATAGTACCACTATGTAAATTTTCATCTATAAACTCTCTACCAGAGGTAATTCCAACTAATGAGGAGTCATTACAAGCCTCTTTATTATTTACATTTTTGTATATCTCAAAATATATCTTAGGGTTTTCAGGATAATCCCACGCCAATTTACAACTATTTGAACCAAACTCTACTAAGTGAAAATTTTCAACTCTCTTAGGAGCATTTGAACTATAGTTTCTAGCCTCACTTAAAGCATATAGCAGTGCTGGAATATTTTCATTTATTGACTCTGACATATTTTGCATATAATCAGGGATATTTCTAGTTCCAACTTCAACAACAGCTGATATTATTCCTTTGGAGTAGTAGTATTCTCTACCACTTCCTGATATTAATTTAGTTGGTGGTTTGCCTCTATTAATACCATATTTTCTACCTGTTACTTTATGAATATGATAATTCATATTTGCACATAGTGTATTTAAATCAGTTCCCTCAAGCTCCATCTCATGATTAAACTTATGAGCTGGGAAAAATACATTTCCTTGTGAGTGATAATCTAGTGCAATAGTAATATTATCATGCCTATCAACGAAATCTTTAATAGCTTTTGTCTCTGGTTCTGAAAATGGATAAGGTCCACTATATACATTTGAGCTTGTATTTTTAGATTTTTTATAACCTATTGAGAAGTTTCTATTTAAATCAACACCATAAGTTCCATCTCTATTTTTTCTCCTATTTTTTCTCCAAAATGAGAAATGATTTCTACTATACTCAAATCCATCTGGATTTAAACATGGTACAATATATAGGGTATTATATGTTAGAGTTTTTAATATCTCTGGATTATTCTCATGATTTCTTAAGAGATAATCAATAAATGCTATTGCTAATTCATTTCCTATCCACTCACGAGCATGAATAGTTCCTGTATATAGTAGTGCTGGTTTTAAATTAGCATACTCTACATTTAAAGATATAGTTGCTAATAAAATATCCCTATTCTCCCAACTCTTCCCAATATTAGTTACACTAATAAGATTTGGATATTTTTTTTCACAATCTATTAAAAAATCCTTACTCTCTTGATATGATTTATACTGCTGTTTCATCTATATATTTGTGCAAAAGTAAATAACTGCACCCTCCTTTTTCTATTTTATACAAGGGAGTAGTTCCCTATCTACATCTATAGTTAGAATTATACATTTTTTTAATTAGATAAACTCTTTTATACTCCATCAAAAGCTTTTCTTATCTAAAGAGTTTTATTTTACAGCTTTATCGAAAGTAATGATAGAAATATTTTTTTAACAACAAAGTTTATACTCTCCTAAAAGATTTTCAAATGGAATATTAAGATGTTTATTTAAATTACGAATCATATCTAATGTCAATTTTCTTTTTTTATTAAGTACCTCTGATACTCTAGATTTATTACCAAAAAAGGGAACTAAATCATTTTGTATTAATCCCTCTTGTTCCATTCTAAATTTAATTGCTTCAATAGGGTCTGGTATATTTATAGCATAATGTTTATTTTCATAATTATCAACAAGCATACTTAATACTTCTAACTTATCAAACTCATCACTATTTGGAGTTGCCTCCATTAGTGATTCTATCTCTATTAATGCTAATTCATAATCTTTTTCAGTTCGTATAGGCTGAATTTTCATTTTAACTCTCTTCTTCTAGGTTATCTACATTGATTTTATCATACTGTTTATGTGTGCCTATAAATTTAATATAGACAATCTTTGCAAAATAGTTAATCTTAACTATCAATCGATATTTGTTTCCACAAATATTAAAAACTACTTTGTTATGACCAACAATACTTGCACTCTTATATTGTATCTTTATCTCATTTGGATTTGACCAATCAGCTTTTAATACCTCATGATGCCATGCTTCAAGTGATATTTTGCTATCTCTATATATAGGTTGTTCAAAGAACTCTCTGAGCGTTTTTTTGGCAATTACTCTCAAAATAATATCCTGATTTTAAAATCAATAAGATTATAACATAGTTACCATAATGGTAACTTTAAAGTTAAATTTTACAAAAATCTATATAAAGATAAATTTCTTCTTATCTACATTTATAGATAGAATTATCTATTTTTTTAATTAGATAAACTCTTTTATACACTATAATTGGTATTATACACTATTTCAAATAGACTATATTATTAAGGTATATAAATTATGAGTATTCATACAGATAGAGTTGCAAAAAAGGTAACGCTTACTACTATTGCAAAGATGAAAGGTAGAGAACCTATTACTATGATAACAGCATATGATACACTTTTTGCTAAGCTTTTTAATAAAAGTGTTGATATGATTTTAGTTGGCGATAGCCTAAATATGAGCTTTTTAGGTAAAGATGATACTCTATCAGCTACTATGGAACAGATGATTTATCATACTAAAGCTGTATGTAATGGGGCAAATCTACCCCTTATAGTTTTAGATATGCCTTTTGGTAGCTATATCAATGAAAATGAAGCTCTAAAAAATGCCACTAGAGCCTATAGAGAGACTAATGCACAAGCTGTAAAAATTGAGGGAGGAAAGAGTAGAGCTAATATTATAAAAGCATTAACTACTAACTCTATTGCTGTTTTAGGACATATTGGACTTATGCCTCAATTTCTAAGAAGTGATGGTGGATATAAGATTAGAGGCAAAACTCAAGAAGATATTAATACTCTAATAGAAGATGCAAAGGCATTAGAGGAGGCAGGAGCATTTGCTATTGTAGTAGAGGGAGTAAAAGAGGAGGCAGGAAGAGCTATTACAGAGGCTATTAATATCCCAACTATTGGGATTGGAGCAGGAAAATATACAGATGGTCAAGTTTTAGTATGGAGTGATGCTTTTGGATTTTTTGAAGATTTCAGACCAAAATTTGTAAAACAGTACTGCAATGGAGCAGAATTAGTTAGAGAAGCTTTAAGCCGATATATAGATGAGGTTAAGAGTAGAAAATTTCCAACTAAGGAGTTTACATATTAAAAAAAAATAAAAGAGAATTAAGTAGATTATGAAAAGAGTTGTAGATATAGAGAGATTTAATAGTGAATATATTGAGGAGATTACACTAAGACCCTCCTCTTGGGACGAATATATAGGACAAAAGCAGATAAAAAAGAATTTAAAAGTATTTATAGAGGCTAGTAGAAGAAGAAACGAAGCACTTGACCATATTCTATTTTTTGGTCCTCCAGGACTTGGTAAAACAACAATAGCAAATATTATAGCAAATGAGATGAATGCTCAAATAAAGACAACCTCAGCACCTATGATAGAAAAATCTGGAGATTTAGCAGCAATTTTAACTAATATAGAGGAGAGAGATATTTTATTTATAGATGAGATACATAGAATGTCACCAGCAATTGAAGAGATACTATACTCTGCTATGGAGGATTTTAGATTAGATATTATTATAGGTTCAGGTCCAGCTGCACAAACTGTTAAGATTGATTTGCCAAGATTTACACTAATAGGAGCTACTACAAGAGCAGGAATGTTATCTAGTCCTCTTAGAGAGAGATTTGGAATGCATTTTAGAATGCAATTTTATAGTAGTGAAGAGTTAGCAAAGATTATTAAGTTAGCATCAATAAAATTAAATAAAATATCAGAAGATGATGCATCTATTGAGATAGCTAAAAGAAGTAGAGGAACTCCTCGACTTGCTCTTAGACTTCTTAGAAGAGTTAGAGACTTTGCAGAGGTTGCAAATGAGAATAGAATTTATCTACACACTACAAAATATGCACTAGACCAATTAGGAGTTAATCATTTAGGATTTGATGAACAGGATATTAAGCTACTTAAACTTCTAATCTCTGCAAAAGGTCGTCCTATAGGACTTAGTACAATATCGGCAACTCTAAGTGAAGATGAGGGAACAATTGAAGATGTAATAGAGCCTTATCTTATAGCAAATGGATATATTGAGAGAACTGCTAGAGGAAGAGTTGCTACACAAAAGACATATATAGATTTTAAATTTAAAGATAATAGATTATGATGAGAAAAACAGATTATATTATAGCAGTACTTTTTATACTTGCCTTGGTGGGTGCATACTCCATATATCAACCATTTTTACTATCTATTACAGTAGCACTACTTCTTACTATGGCTACTGCTAATATGCATAAGAACTTTACAGCCAAAGTTTCATCAGAGCATATCTCTGCTACATTCCTAACCCTAATTCTGTTTGTTATACTATTTGTTCCAATTATATATATAGCTACTATAGGAGTACAATATCTATCTAGTATGGATATAGATATAATTACTAAGATAACACATAAAATTATAAATTTAGTTCAAGATATTCCTATGTTAGATGAGTGGTTAAAAGATAATCTATCTGATGAGAAGATTTTAGATACAATAAAAACTTCAACAACTGCATTAACAAAAGCTGGAACTAAAGGTTTTGGATTTGTTAAAGATATATTTTTCGTTATTGTGTTCTATTTTATATTAAATTTAAATGGTGAGAAGCTCTTTAATCTTATGAGAAATTTTCTACCAATGAAAGATGAAGAGGGAAATAAAATCTTAACAGAAATCTCATCTACTATGGAGATAGTATTCTACTCTATATTAGTAACTGCGATATTTGAGGGTATTTTATTTGGAACAATGGCTAGTTTTTTTGGATTTGATGGGCTACTATTGGGAATTATTTATGGATTTTCATCGCTTATTCCTATTGTTGGTGGTGCTGTTGTATGGATACCTGTGTCTCTTTTTGCTTGGAGTAGTATTAATGCAAATGCAGGTATCTTTATAGCAGTATATTCTGTTATAATTATCTCTGTAATTGCAGATACATTTGTAAAACCAATAATTATTAAATATATAAAAGATAATGTCTTAAAAAGTTCAGTTAAAATTAATGAATTACTTATATTCTTCTCTATCTTAGCAGGAATGAGTAGTTATGGCTTTTGGGGTATGATTTTAGGACCTGCTATAACCTCATTTCTTATTGCTATCTCTAGGATATATATAAAACTCTATGGACATAATGCACATAGATAGAAAGCTATTGGAGTATAAAAATTTTATTTAGATATTTAATCTTATTAGGAGATATGACTTTAATTCTATCTAAATATTTTTCAGTATAGATATTACCATTTTTATTGATATATTTCCCACTAGAGACAAACGCTTGTCCCCATGACTGTTTGCGTTTGAGTATTTCTAAAATATCTGGAGATTTCATCTCGCTAGGTGTTAATTTTTTTGATTTATTTGTATTGATATAGTAGTACCTTTTATTACTATCTAGCAGTAAAAAGTGATAGCTATCAGATATTTTTTCTGTTCTATAGACCCTATTTAAAGATGGTTTTGCATCAGGAATATTACCTGCAAAAATTGGTGTTAATAAAAAAGATAGAAAAGTAAATACTCTTATAGTCAAAAAAAACTTTTTTTTCATAATGTTCACCTAATTTTAAAATTTAATTTAAATAAAAACTAATTTTTATTTTAAACTTTTAAAAAGTATAACATATATTTTTCTTATAAAAATTTAAAAAATAGTTTTTTAAAAAAAAAATTAAATTTTTTAGATTAAATTGTTTGTTTTAGTTTTACATTATTTATTCTAAATTACATAGTTTTTATTTAAAATAAAAAAAAACATTTTAAATAGTTAAATCTAAACCCTCCTTATAAAAATATCCTCTAACTTTAGGTGGGATTTTGGCTACTCTATAAGCCTCTTTTACCTTTTTAGGAATTACTATTTTTATATATGGACTAATATATATCTTATTATTACTAACTTCAACAGCCCAAACTCCACCAAAAACTATAGAGTTCTCTCTCTTTAGCTCATCTCTTTGAGCAGAGGAGAGGAGATAACCTAATTTTTTTAGATATATATCAACTACACGAGACAATATTTTAGGATTTTTTAGCTCTATAATATATAACTCTTTATAGTAAAATATCTCTCTATATCCACTTAGAACTATATCTCTATCCTCTTTTAGATAATCAAAACTCCTTTTAATACCATCTCTATAGTTCTCTATTAATCTATTTGCAAACTCTACTCTAAAATAGTTTCTCTCATATTTTTGATTTATATTACTACTATCTATATAGTATATATAACCATTTTGTTTTAGATAGGCTAATAGTTCATCTTTAGATATATGAAGAATTGGACGAATAAGATTATAATCTTCTCTTTTTGAGATACTCTCTAAACCTAAAAGCTCACTAACTCCAGCCCCTTTAGTTAAACGCATTAAAAACCACTCTAATTGGTCATTTAGTTGATGTGCTGTTATTAGATTGGTATATTTATGCATTTTAATAACTCTTTTAAAGAATGAGTATCTAAAATCTCTAGCATTTTTTTCAAAATTACTACTAAATTTAGGTGCTTTTTTGATATATGCTTTAAGATTATATCTCTTAGATAGCTCTAAAGCATAACCCTCCTCTTTTATACTCTGCTCTCTCAATCCATAATTTACTAATGCAATATCAAACTTAATATTACTCTCTAATAGAAGATAAAAAAGAGCAGAGGAGTCAACTCCTCCTGAAAATGCTAATAGATTTTTACCTTTATTTAGCTCAATAAGAGAGTCTCTATTTAGCATCTTTTAGCTCTATAAGTCTCTTTTTAACCTCATTGGCATGTCCTTTAACTCTAACCTTCTCCCACTTATAGGCAATTTTGCCATCTGGAGAGATTAAAAATGTGCTTCTTACTATCCCCATATACTCTCTCCCATAACTCTTTTTAAGTTGCCAAACTCCAAACTTCTTAGCTAACTCTTTATCTACATCTGCTAATAGAGTTATCTTTAAATCATATTTTTTTATAAAGTTTCTATGCTTTCTTGGAGTATCTGGACTAACTCCTAAAATAACTGCATCAAGCTCTCTAAAATCTACCAATCTATCTGTAAAATCACAAGCCTCTGTAGTACAACCGGGAGTATTATCTCTTGGATAGAAATATAACACTATCCATCTACCCTTTATATCTCTAAAACATATCTCCTCTTCATCTTGATTAGGGAGACAGAAATCTGGAACACTATTTCCAATATCTAACATAACAGTTATCCTCAAATAAATTTTTTGGGAAGTATAACCTATTATCTATCTATTTTTAGTATAATCTCTTTATGAATAGAAAAATATTTTTATGTGCCATTAATAATATATTGAGTGGAACATGTAAAGAGGATTGTAAGTTCTGTACGCAGAGTGTCCGTTATCATGCTAAGATTAAGAGATATAACTATAAATCTATAGATACTATAGTTGAAGAGGCAAAGAGAGCAAAGGCTAATGGAGCTTTAGGCTACTGTCTAGTTACAGCAGGTAAGGGATTAGATGATAAAAAGGTTGATTTTGTATCAAGAACAGCTAAAGCGATAAAAAAAAAGGTGAAGGGGTTAAATCTTATCGCTTGTAATGGTACAGCCTCAACTGAACAGTTAAGATTTTTAAAAGAGAGTGGTATAGATAGCTATAATCACAATTTAGAGACATCTAAAGAGTATTATAGAGAGATTTGTACAACACACTCATGGGAAGAGAGGTATCAAACCTGTTTAAATGTAAAAGAGGTTGGACTTCAACTATGTAGTGGTGGAATATGGGGAATGGGTGAGAGTTTAGAGGATAGAGAGTCACTACTTAAGGCTATTGTATATCTAAATCCAGACTCTGTTCCACTAAATTTCTATATTCCAAATCCTGCTCTACCTATTAAGAGTAGAAATATATCTAAAGATGAGGCATTAGAGATTATTAAAAAAGCTAGAGAGAGTTTAGGAGAGGATAAACTTCTAATGGTAGCAGGTGGGAGAGAGCTACTCTTTAGTGGATTTGAAAAGGAGATGTTTAGTACAGGTGCTAACTCAATTGTTATTGGAGACTATCTTACAACTAAGGGGGAAGAGCCTTTAAAAGATAAGATTATGTTAGAGAAGATAAACTTAAAGATAGCAACTAGCTGTAATGGATAGTATTGTTACTCATATCTTAGCCCTATCTATTATATTGGTATTCTCTCCATATCTAGCTAAGCCTTTAAAACTTCAAACTGCTCCTATTGAGATTATTATTGGCTCACTCTTAGGATATATGGGGTGGATTGGATTTGATAGTAAAGGTAATGAGTATTTCGATTTAATTGCTGAAATTGGATTTTTATATCTAATGTTCTTAGCAGGTTTAGAGATAAATCTAAAAAGCATAAAAAAGATACCAAGAGAGCATCTATTAAAAGCTATCTATTTTTTAATTATTATGGGACTTTTAACTCCAATTATTGGTCACTTTATATTTCAATTTAACTACATTATAACAGTGGCACTACCTCTCATATCTGTAGGACTTCTAGCTACTCTATCTAAAGAGCATGGAAAGAGTAGCTCATGGATATCTATGGCTCTTTTAATTGGAGCTATTGGTGAAGTTTTAAGTATTACACTTCTTACTATATTGGAGGTATCTATTGCTGTAGGATTTAGTAAAGTACTTATATATAAGTCTCTTATTTTAATGCTTTTTTTAGTAGTGATAGTACTCTTTTACTATATATTTAAATTAATCTTCTGGTGGTATCCTGAACTTAAAAATAGAATGATGCCACATATTGATAGTAGTGACCAAGATTTTAGATTGGCAATTGGTGTTTTTTTGATTATGCTAGTTATTATGAAAGTTCTACATTTAGAGTTAGCCTTTGGAGCATTTATTGCTGGACTCTTTATATCTACATTTTTTCATCATAAAAAGCAATTAGAGAGTAAAATATCTAGCTTTGGATTTGGATTTTTAATCCCAATATTTTTTATACATGTTGGAAGTTCATTTAACTATAGCTACTTTATATCTGCTATTGGAATTGCTATTAAGATAATGGTTGTTATGTTAATAATTAGACTATTAGCATCACTCTCACTAATTAAACTTTTAAATAAGAGAGAGCTTATATTAATCTCACTATCTCTAAATATGCCTTTGACTCTTTTAGTTGCAACTGCTACAGTTGGATATAGAGCTGGGATTATGCAGGAGTCTGAATATAATGCTCTTATATTAGCTAGTATCTTAGAGGTAATTTTTGGTATGATTGCTATTAAAACTATTGCAATAAAAAAGTGAAACTATTATGATTAGAAATATATCTATTAATACATTTTTAAATGTACTCTTTGCATTGGTTTTATCTCTTTTAATTACAGCTCTTTTTTTCTTTATATCATGGGATAGAGAGAGACAAAAAAGAGATGATATATCAAGATATCAATTAATTTCAAATGCTCTTCTCTCAACAGCTCAATTAAACCCATCAAAAGAGGAGGTAGATAGATTTTATAAAAACTCAAAAGTAAAACCTGTAGCAATAAATGCAAATCGTCTCCTTATTTTAAGTAGAGGGAAAGTTATATTTGAGGGAGAATCTGTATATGGAAGAATGCAGATTTTTGAAATAGGAGATAATAGATATATATATCTCCAGAGATACGGTTTTAATCTTATGTTAAAAGATGTAAAATCTAAAAATATTCGTATTAAAGTTACAATATTAGTAGCTATTCTTATTGGAATTTTATTTATATTTTTATATATTGCAATTAGACGGAAACTATCTCCATTAAAAAAGATAAATCGAAAAATTTTAAGATTTGCTAGAGGAGATATGAATGTAAAGATAAAATATAAAAGTGATGATGAGATAGGACAGATTGCACAGAGTTTTGATAATGCAATATATCATATAAAATCTCTTATTGAATCAAAAAATCTATTTATGAGAAATATGATGCATGAACTTAAAACTCCTATTACAAAAGGTAGAATTGCTGTAGAGATGATAGAAGATAGCAACAATAAAAAGACTCTAATTAGAGCATTTGATAGAATGAACCAATTAATTGGAGAGTTAGCATATATTGAGAGACTTACAACACAAAATTTTAATCCAGAATTAAAAGAGGTATCTTTAGATGAGATTATAGAGAAGAGTCTAACACTCCTTATATCAAATAGAGATAAAATATCTATCTCAACTCAAAATAGTAAAATCTTAACAGATACAAAACTGCTCTCTCTTGCACTCAAAAATCTAATAGATAATGCCATAAAATATTCTGAAGATAGAAAAGCATCTATTATTGCAGATAATAAATCAATTAAAATATTATCTAAAGGCAGAAGTTTAGAACACCCTTTAGAGTACTATCTTGAACCATTTACACAAGAAGAGAAACGACAGAAAGGTTTTGGATTGGGTTTATACATTGTCAACAATATTTTAAAAAGATTAGAGTATAAATTAAGCTACTCTTATAAAGATGGTAAAAATATATTTGAGATTATTTTAAAATAGAGTGTTTGTTTTAAACACTCTATTTTAGTAGATTACTTTTTAGTTGCCTCTTTTGCAGCCTCTAGTGCCTCTTCGTAGTTTGGCTCTTGTGTAATTTCAGGTACAACTTGCTTATATGTAACTTTTCCATCTTTTCCAATTACAAAAATAACTCTAGCTAAAATTCCAGCTAAAGGACCATCTGCTAAAAGTACACCATAAGCGTTAGCAAAATCTTTATTTCTAAAGTCTGAACATACTTTAATATTATCAATTCCTGCTGCTCCACACCATCTAGCTGCTGCAAATGGTAAATCCATAGATACTGTAATAACCTCTACACCATCAAGATTAGCTGCTTCACTATTAAATCTTCTTGTCTCTGCATCACATACACCTGTATCTAATGATGGAACTGCTACTACAAGTTGAACTTTTCCTTCACCACCAACTTGCTCATCTTGAAGCATTGGGTCACAATTTACTACTGTTACTACTGGTGCTGTATCACCTACATTTACCTCATTACCTGCTAAATTACATACCGTGTCATTTTTAAATGTTACTGTTGCCATTTGTTTTCCTTATATTTTTTTTTAAGTTTTGGTATTATAGTTTAAATCGGATAAATTTACTCTTAAATAAAATTATTTTTTTAAATAATATTTTACAATACAATATAACAAAAAGATAAATAAGATATAATTAGAAGATAATTCTATATTAAAAAAAGGTTTTTAGTGAATAAAATTATAAATAGATTAAAACAAAGCAGTTATTTGTTACATATAGTTACTCTTTTAACAGGTACTCTTATGGCACAAGCTATTATGCTTCTCTTTATCCCAATTTTAACAAGAATATATAATCCTAGTGAATTTGGTATATATTCACTATTTTTTGCCATAGCTAGTATGGTTGGAATGGTATCAAGTTTAAGTTATGAACAAGCTATTATGTTGCCTAAATCTGATAGAGATGCCCAAGTTTTGGTGTTTCTCTCCACTATTATCACTATAGTAGTAACTATAATTTTGGCTATTGTTATATATATTTTTAAAGAATTTTTTATAGAGTATTTTAAAAATAGAACTTATATGTTATGGTTGTTACCATTTGCTACATTTTCTATTGGATTACTTCAAGTATTTGATGCCTACTCAACAAGAAAAGAGTTTTATAGAAAAATTGCTACTACAAAAATGGGGGCATCAATAGCTACGGTTACTATTCAGAGTGGAAGTAGATATATATTTAAGCTTAATGGTTTAGTAGTTGGAAAGATGTTATCAGATATATTTGCACTATTTTTACTTATATCTTTTCATATAAAAAAGCAGACACTAAGGCTTAAATACCTCTCTAAAAGAAGATTAAAAGCAAATATAAAGAGACATGAGAACTTTCCAAAATATCAGATGGCCTCAAACTTAACTAACTCTATATCTCAAAATATACCTCTTTTTATGTTTTCAGCTCTATTTTCTCCTGCTATATCTGGATTTTATGCTCTTACATATAGAGTAATGCAAGTTCCAATGATTTTAATATCAAGCTCTACAAGAAGTGTATATTATCAAAAAGCTTCAAAGATGTACGCAAATAGAGAAGATATATATCCTCTATATAAAAAGACAACTCTAGGATTAATAAAAATATTTATTGCACCCCTAATTATAATTATCTTTTTTGGTAAAGAGATATTTTCATTTATCTTTGGTAATGAGTGGATAGAGTCTGGATTAATTGCTCAAATCTCTGTTATATGGTTTATGTTTAGTTTTATCTCTCCACCTACTACAGTTATGTTTAATATACTTAGTCTTCAAAGAGTTAGATTAATAGTTCAGATAACTACACTTTTTCTTAGAGCATTAACTATATATATAGGTTACTATTTTTATGACTCCTATATTATCTCTTTAATTCTATTTATAACTATAGGTGTTATTCATAATATAGGAGTAATGATATATATATATAGTAAAATTAAAAAAAGCTAATGATGACCTAATCCTATGATTTTAAGTTATCAAAATATTATAATAATTACTATCTTTAATCTCTACTTCTAATCTTTTTAAAATCTCTATATCTCGGGGTTTTGGTGGCTTTTTGAAGTCTATAAAACTGTCCAGCCATTTTTTA
>JALWDJ010000029.1 GCA_027014605.1 Campylobacteraceae bacterium | reverse complement strand
AAAAAACATATTTTTTATTATAATATGTGAAATTATATAGTTTTTTTATTATATATAGATTAAATTAGGCATATATCAGCAATCTTATTTCTTAAATATTATTGTTTTTTGCTATAATTGAGATAAATATTTTAGACTTTTATGTTTATAGGTTCTTAACCCCATTTTTAATTATTAAAGCTAAATAATCCTACATTATAATCTTGTTCACCTATAAAGTTTGAAGTTTGATTATCTTCTTGCTTAATTGATAATCTTTTCTCTATTGCTTTAAAATATTTTTCCTCTTTTTCAATAGCTATAAACTTTCTATTATATTTTTTAGCTATATAAGGTGTTGTTCCACTTCCTGCAAATGGGTCTAAGACTATATCATTTTCATTAGAAAATCCTAAGACTACTCTTTTTAAAAGCTCTTGTGGTTTTTGTGTTGGATGCAAGGCTTTTCCATTATCACCTTTTAATCTCTCTTTACCTTGACAGAGTGGCATAGTCCAAATATCTCTCATCTGTTTATCTGTGCCATCTTGTTTTTTATCGGGGTTAAGCTCTTTTAATTTTTCATAATTAAAAATCCAACCTTTACCCTTTACAGCCCATATAATAAACTCTGTTGAATGGGTTAAAACTCTTCTAGTTAGATTTGGCATAGCATTTGTCTTTTGCCAAGTAATTATATTTTTTATCTCAAAACCACTATTTTTAAGTCCCATAGTGCATTCACCAATATTATGATAGCTACAAGCTATAAAAATACTTCCATTAGGTTTTAAAATATTTTTACAAGCCTCTATCCAACTATTTGTAAAATCTATATACTCACCAAATCCCATTTTATCCCAATCTTCATTTACCATATTAAAATCTCCACCTGTTTTACTATTTTTCGATTTTAATCCATTACCTGATAAATTATATGGTGGGTCTGCAAAGATTAGTTGGATAGAGTTTTGTTCTATTTTAGAACTGTCTTTTAGAACTTCTAAGCAATCTTGGTTATAAATGGTATTTAGTTGCATAAAAGTTCCTTACTTTTAAATTTTTTCATTGCTTTTTCTACATCATTTCTAATTAAATCAATAATAAGTAATACTTTATTTATACTCTCTACAACAATTTTTTTGTTATCACTAATATTTTCACCATGAGCAATTCCATTTCTTCTTTTAACTAATTGATTTATAAACTTACTATTAAGTTCAATATCTTGATTCATATCAATACCTAATAGTTCATAAATCTCTTTTAAAACTTTAAAATTAAGATTTGATTTTGTATTTATAATATCTGTTTCTATTTTTACTCTACTACTACCATCAAAAAACTCTTGACAACTTTTTAAACCCTTAATTCTTTTTTCTCTACTATTTTGATTAAAAATTTTTACTTTTTTATAAAAAATTAAATCTATAATAATTTCATCTATATTTTTCCTTTTTATAGATAATATTTCATTATCAAAAAGTCTATTTAAAAATTTTAAATAAATTATAAATAGGTTTTTAGCTCCTCCTTCTAAATGAGCATAAGTTAAAGCTATAGAACCTCTTTTAAAAAAACTAAACTCCTCCTCTTCTCTATTTTTTGAAAAATTATCTAACTCTTCTCTTAAACTATTTAACTCTTTTTTTCTCCACGATAATTCTCTATCAATTTCATCTGAAATATCATTTAAAATACCATTAAATGATAACATCTATTAGTCCTGAAAATATTTAATAGCATTATCTAAAAATATGTCTATTCTTCTTCTTGCATATGAACGACTTTTAACAGCATATTGATACCATTCTTGGTTTTCTAATAATTTAATTTTTTCTATAATTTCATTTTCCTTATTATCTAAGTTATCTATTAAATCTTTTAAACCAATCACAATAGCTTCAAATTTTGATATTTTAAACCCTTGTATATATTTACCATTTTTATAAGTTCTAAAAGAGTTTTCTTGAAAATGCTTATTCATAAAATAGAAGAATTTCTTAAATTTATTTTCTAAAAGGTATAAATTTTCTTCTTTAATATTTTCTCTTAAATAATTATCTAAAAAATCTTTAACTGAATTGCCATACTTTATGAATTTATGTGGAACTTCAGTATAAGCTAAAAATCTTAAAACAATCTCTTCATTATAAGCATTAGTTATATCTTTATCTGATAGAGCTACACTATTAGTAAAATTATCATTTTCTGCCAATTTATGTAATAATTCAATAGCAAAAGGTTTTTCTATTAAAAATATAGCATTTCTAATCTCTTGTTCTGTTAAAGAAGAACCACCAGAATTTAATCTATCAAAAAGTTCATACTTAGTAGTAGGGTCACTCTCTCTTTTAATTATCTCTACACCTAGGGGGACTCTTTTAAATACTAATTGTATCTCTTTTGAAAAATGATTATCTTTACTATCTTCGATATTTTCAAACTCTTTAAAAAAAATACCATCTAATGATGGCAAAAATTTTGTTTTTACTAATGCTTTAGGTTGCTTATCTTTTAAAACTCCAACAAACTCTAAAATAGTTGATACTCTCTGTAATCCATCTACTATTTCCCAAACACCATCTTTTCTTTGTTGAACAAAAATAGGAGGGATAGGTATTCCAATTAATATTGACTCTATAAGTCTTGATTTTTGCTCAATATCCCATCTAAATAATCTTTGAAATTGTGGTCTAATTATAATTTCTTCATCTTTATACAGGTTAATAATCTCACCTATAGACATTTTCATCTCTGTAGTATGAACCTCTTTTGAATGTATTCTTACCTCTTCTGCTAAATTTCTCATTTTATAAGCTCCTTCTCAATTTTTACAAAAAAAACTCTCTCTTTATTATCATTTCTCTTCTTTTTCCCAGTATTAAACTCTTTATACTCTTTCTCAAATAGTTTTACTTCTCCTCTTAAATCCAAAATCCTAAAAATATCTTTATCACTAATTCTTGCATTACTTCTACTATTGCCCTTATTTGCCATATTATTATACGATAAAAGGATATATTTAGCCTTTGCATTTACAATTAAATCCTCAAAACTTTTAGTTGCATTTACTTTACAATACTCACTTTTTATTTTTGTTCTATCAAATTTTTTTGCTACTCCAAAGAGTTCAGGTTTTTGCCATAAAGTTAAATTTTCAAGTAGATGATAGGCATCACTATACTGTCTTGAGTTGTATGGAGGGTCGAGATATAAAATATCGCACTCTATATCTCTTATTAAAATATTGGCATCTCTATTATATATCTCATTATTTATATTTTTTTCTATATAAATATCTAAATATTCCATTTTAAAGCTTTTATTTTTTATCTCTTTTTTAATATAAGCGTCATAGTGTCCTACAGTATTTGCTATTTTGTCAATAGAGTAGTTAAGAGAGGTTAAAAGTATATCTTTCTCTTTTCTATTTATTTTATTTTCTAAAAAGAGTTCTCTTATCTCTTCTCTAATAAAACCTATTTTTTTAGCATTATCAACAGAGAAATATCTATCTCCAAAATTTATAGAAAAATAGTTATCCTCTTTTATTGATAGATTATTAAAAGTATCTATAATCTCTAATATTTTATCTTTATTAAAATCATCTGAATTTAAAAAAGCATTTAATGCTACAAAGTTATGATAGAGCAAATCATTTAAAATTATTTTTTTATTTTTTTGATTAAAATAGTTACCAACAACTCCTGTTCCTGCAAAAATATCACAAAATGAACTAAAATTTCCAATCTCATTTTTAATAATATTGTCTATAAATGGTAATATACTATTTTTATTACCTAAGTATCTTCTTTGTGATATTCTAAACAACTATAATCCTTATTAAATTTTAAATATTTACTCTATCCAAGTTATAATTAATATTTTATGATTTTATATGTTTATAACATATATACATATCTATTTAATTATGATAAAATTATATCTAAATTGTTAATATAGCTAATATAGATATATTTAAACTAAATCTTAAGTAAGAATTGTGTAAAATGGACAAAATTAAAAATCTATCAGAGTTTGCAAATAAGAGGTATGGTCAAAACTTTTTAAAGAATGAACATATAATAAAACAAATCATCCAAGCGATGCCCAAAGATAATCTAAGAGTAGCAGAGATTGGACCTGGCTTAGGTGATTTAACCAAAGAACTGATAAATGTTCGCAGTGTCACGGCATTTGAGGTTGATAAGAGACTATGTTCACATCTTCACAGTAGATTTAATGAACAGATTAATAGAGGGATATTAACTCTAAATTGTGGAGATGTACTTAAGGAGTGGGATAATGGAGGTCTGCTAGATGAGAAGTATCATCTAGTAGCAAATCTTCCCTATTATATTGCAACTAATATTATTTTAAAAGCGTTAAAAGATGAAAATTGCCAATCTATCTTAGTGATGGTTCAGTTAGAAGTAGCTAAAAAGTTCTCTGCTAAGGTTGGAGATAGAGCCTTTTCAGCTCTCTCTGTATTGGTTCAGAGTATAGGTTATGGTAAGATAGTTTTTGAGGTTGGAGCAGAGAATTTTGTTCCACCACCAAAAGTTACATCTGCAACTCTTTTAATTAAAAAAGATATGAGTCAAGATAATAGGGGATTTGAGGATTTTTTAAAGATTGCCTTTAAGCAACCTAGAAAAAAACTCTTTAAAAATCTATCAACACATTATCCAAAAGATAAAATCACAACACTCTTTTTAGAACTAAATATTAGTCTCAATATTAGACCACATGAGACTGAGACATCTATTTATCATCACTTATATAATAAATTAAACGAGGATATAGATGGAAGAGAAAAAAATAATAATAGAAGAGAAAAAAGAGCAAGTAAAAGAGAGAAGAGACCGTCCAGATAGACCAAAACGGTCAAGAAATCCACATAGAACTCCAAAAGTCAAAAGTTCAGATGATAGCAAACCTAATTCAAAATCACAACATAAAAAAGTAAACTCGAATAAAAAAAATAAATCTAATAATAGACGAAGAAATAATAAAAATAGTATAGCTCCACTTACAAATAATATAAAAGAGTCTCTAAAAGCAAATATTGTAGTAGATGAGGCTAGAATGAATCCATGGAGACAGATAGATATATCTAATAAACATAAAGTTAGGTTTACACCACTTGGAGGTTTGGGTGAGATTGGAGGGAATATTGCTGTTATTGAAGATGATGAGAGTGCAATTATTATTGATGTTGGAATGAGTTTTCCAGATGAGACTATGCATGGAGTTGATATTTTAATCCCAGATTTTTCCTATATTCATGCTATTAAAAGTAAAATAAGAGGAATTGTTATTACTCATGCACATGAAGACCATATTGGAGCAGTTCCATACCTATTTAAAGAGTTAAAATTCCCAATATATGGAACTCCTTTAGCATTAGCTATGATAGAGAATAAATTTATTGAACATAAAATAAAAGATGATATTAAATATTTTAAATATATTACAAAAAGAAATATATATGAGATTGGAACTTTTAAGGTCGAGTGGATACATAATACTCACTCTATTGTTGATGCTTGTGGTTTAGCTATAGAGACAAAAGCTGGTACTTTTATTCATACAGCAGATTTTAAAATAGACCATACGCCAATAGATAATCTAACAACAGATTTACATAGATATGCTTATTATGGTTCTCGTGGAGTTTTATGTCTTTTTTCTGATAGTACAAACTCTCATAATGAGGGATATACAAAGAGTGAAGCTGTCGTTGGTAAGACATTTGATACTCTATTTGAATTGGCTAAAGGTAGAGTTATTATGTCAACATTCTCATCAAATACCCATAGAATATTTCAAGCTATGGAGAGAGGTGTTAAAGCTGGAAGAAAAGTGTGTGTTATTGGTCGCTCCATGGAGCGAAATATAGAGATAGCTAGAAAATTAGGTTTTGTTGATATTGAAGAGAGACACTTTATTGAACCTCATGAGGTAAACAGATTTGAAGATAGTGAACTTTTAATAGTTACAACAGGTTCACAAGGTGAAAATATGGCTGCTCTTTCAAGAATGGCAACAGATGAACATAGACATATTAAATTAAAACCAACAGATACAGTAATTATCTCTGCTCATGCAATTCCAGGAAATGAGGGTTCTGTATCATCTCTTATGAATAAATTAGTCAAAGCAGGAGTTACTGTTAGATATAAAGATTTTGATAATATTCATGTATCTGGACATGCAGGACAAGAGGAGCAGAAATTAATATTAAGATTAATTCAACCAAAATTCTTTCTACCTGTCCATGGAGAATATAACCATATTGCAAAACATGCAAAGACTGCTGTAAGTTGTGGAATAAATGAGAGAAATATTCTACTAATGAGTGATGGTGACCAGATAGAAATTACCACAAAATATATAAAAAAGGTAAAAACAGTTAAAACTGGTAAAAGCTATATCGATAATCAAAACAATAGAGAGATTAAAGCAGAGATTATTAATGATAGACAGAAACTTGCTGAAGATGGGATAGTTAATATTGCTATGCAGATAAATAAGGAGAGTAAAAAAGTTATAGGTCATCCTACAATTACAACTTATGGACTAATAGCAAATAGAGATGTAAAAAAATTCAATAATGAGATAAATAATATTATAGAGACATTTCTATTAAATGTCGAGGACGATAAGTTAACACCAAAATTTCTACAAGATGAGTTAAAAGGAACTATTAGAAAACATATTATTCGCACAAAAAGACGATATCCAATTATTAATATAGTTCCATTTTTAATATAATTTCACAAGAAAATTGATTAAAATATTAAATTTAATCAATTTTCTTACAAAAATAATCTAAATATATCTGTTTTTTGTTATTATATTAGTAGTATTTTAGTTAAATAATATTATAATATAACTGTTAAATAAAATTAATATATATAAACAGGATATAATATGTTTGAAATAACGCCATTGACTATAATAATTACAGTTATTTTGTCTGCAGTTCTAGGAGGTATTATTAGTCGCCTTCTTTTTAAGTCTAAAGATAGTAAAGATGAAAATAGTGAACATCATTTTCATGTAGATAGTAATACAGGTATAGTTTCAGATATAACATCTTTCAAATATTAAAAATAGTTTGAAAATATTATATTTTTGAAACTATCTACTATATCCTATTTTTTTATATATAATAGAACATAAAAAAATAGGATTTTTTTATTTAAAGTTTAAAAAAATCTGTTTTACTCTTGATTAAAATTATAATATCTATTATAATTCTAAATATAAGAATTTTGGAAAAGGAGAGATGTTTATGAGAAAACTAATTGAAAAAATCATAGATAGATTATTTTATGTCCAACCACAAAAACTAGCAACTATAAATATTTCACTTATTAAAGTATATTAATATCCCATAGCTCTATGGGCTATTAATATAACATCTATGTTATAATCCCACCCAATTAATTTAATATAAAGAATATTAATGAGACTTAATAAATATATTTCGCACAATAGTAAATACTCACGCCGTGATGCAGATAGACTTATAGAAGCTGGTGAGGTTACTATAAATAAAAAAAAGATATATAATTTTAGTTATAGTGTAGAAGATGGAGATAGAGTTGCCATAAAAGGTACTCCTATAAAAAAGAGAACAGAGATAACTATGATTGTATATAATAAACCAAAAGGAGTTTTAGTTACAAAAAAAGATGATAGAGGAAGAGCAACCATATATCATAAATTATCAGGGAAATTTAGACACTTTATACCTATTGGAAGATTAGATTACGCATCAGAAGGATTACTGCTTTTAACAGACTCTCCTGGAGTAGCAGATATTATGATGAACTCAAAATTAGATAGAACATATAATATTAAGATAGATAAACCACTCTCTTCTGAGATGATAGAGGCTATGAAAAATGGATTAGTCTTAGATGATGCAAGAGCAGGTGGACATGAGAAAAGTAAGATATTTTCAATGGAGTTTGAGCCATTTATAGATTTTGAGATTAGAAAAGAGAGTAGTAACTTTACAAAATTAAGAGTTACTATATCAGAGGGAAAAAATAGAGAACTTCGCCGTTTCTTTAGTCACTTTGAAGCAAAAGTTCTTGATTTGAAAAGAGTAGCATTTGGAGGAATTGAGCTTAATAATCTTCCAACAAATAAGACAAGATATTTTACAAGAAGAGAGTATAGAGATTTACATAAATATCTAAAATCAGTATCAAAATTAAAAGCACAAGAAGAGAAAGAGAAGCGAGATAAGATTAATGCTAAAAAGCTTAAAACAAAATAGAGATGTTAGACTACTTTTCTCATAAATTTAATAGTAATAATTTTAGATTAGTTATGACTATTTTGGTAAAAGATGAAGCTGATATAATAGAGGCTAATATTAGAACTCATGCTAGTTTAGGTGTTGATGCTTTTGTTATTATGGATAACAGTTCAACAGATGGAACAAGAGATATTTTAATTAGATTACAAAAAGAGTTTGAGATAGTTATTATTGATGAGGTTGGAGAGTATAATCAAGCAAAATGGATGAAATCTCTAGCCAAAATTGCAAAAAAGAGGCTTAAGGCTGATTGGGTAATTAATAATGATGCAGATGAGTTTTGGATACCTAAAAATAAGTTAACTCTAAAAGAGAATTTAGCCTTTAAGGGGAGTGTACTTACTATTCAGAGATATAATATGCTACTTTTAGATAAAAAAGAATTTTTCCAGTCACCATATTATGTAAAAAATCCAATATTCTACTCAAAAGAGAATCAACTAAATAGTAGAAAAATATCCATAACTTTAACTAAAATTGCTCCAAAAACTATTATAAATCCACATGGACTTATATATCTTAGAGGAGGTAACCATAAAGCTTTACATATTGCAAATATAAGAGATTATCTCCGTTCAGGATATGATAAGATTAAGAGATTTAAAGATATTGAAGTTTTTCATTACCCTATACGAAGCTATGCTCAATTTGAAAAAAATATAAAAAATAGGAAAAGACTTCTAGAGAGTAAAAAAAGAATAAATATGGGTCCACACTATAGAAGATGGGTAGAGTTGTATAATAAAGGTGAGTTAGAAGATGAATTTTATAGAAGTATTGTTTTTAAAGAAGATGATATTAAAACTCTATTAAAATACGACATTATAGAATATAATAAAAAAATCAATTTAAAAATTAGAGGGATAGATGGATAAAGATATAGAGTTTGAAGAGGCAGTAACAAAAATATTGGAGCTTTTAGGGGAAAATCCAGACAGAGAAGGGCTGAAAAAGACTCCATTACGAGTAGTAAAAGCACTGAAATTTTTAACAGAAGGGTATCATCATGACCCAAAAGAGATATTAAATCAAGCACTATTTAATACAACTAATGATGAGATGGTTGTTGTTAGAGATATTGAGTTTTACTCTATGTGTGAACACCATATGTTACCAATTATAGGAAGAGTACATGTAGCATATATTCCAGATGGAAAAGTAGTTGGACTCTCTAAAATCCCTAGAATTGTAAATCTATATGCTAGAAGATTACAAATTCAAGAGCAGATGACAGAGCAGATAGCAGATGCTCTATTAGAGACAATTAAACCAAAAGGTGTAGCTGTAGTTGTTCATGCAAGACATATGTGTATGGAGATGAGAGGAGTTGAAAAAATTAATTCAACTACTCTTAGTTCAGCACTTAGAGGACTCTTCAAGAGTGACCAGAGAACAAGAAACGAGTTTTATAATCTAATAAATACTTCTTCTCCATCTAATTTTTAATATATTAATGTTTTAGTTAAAGGCAGCCTTTATTAAAATAGGAGTAGTATATTAAATTAATTCTTAAGGAGTAAGGGTGATGGGAAATATATTATTTTCAATTATAACTTTTGGGGTCTTTATTTCAGGGTGTGCTGATACACAAAATAGTGGGAATAAATTTTCTACAAAAAATTTACCAGCAGAGGCAAATAACAGACAGATGTGTATAAATTGTATGGCGAAATTTAAAACTACACTTGGTTCACATCCAATAAGTAAAGCAGAATTATATAAAATGTGTCCTGTATGTAAACCATATTAATTAAAATTAAAATAACTCTATTTTAAGTTTAAAATAGAGTTAATCCCAATTCTCTCCAACTATTCACTCCACCTCTATAGTATAAAATCTTATTTTTAGGATATCCTATCTTAATTAAACTATTTATCATCTTAGTAGCTCTATTATCTAAAATACCGTTATCAAAAATAAGGAGTTTATATACATATTTAAAATACCACCCTTTTTTTAATCTTTTAACACCTAATAGTTTTAATATCTCTTCTCTATATTTGCTATTTGGAGTTAACATACTATATGGAATATTTACAGCAGTTGGAAGGGTATCATGTCTATACTCTATAGCACTTCTAGCATCAATAAGTAATCTATTTCTATTTTTTTTTAAAGATTTTATAAACTCTATAGTCTCTAATTCACCCATAGTTTTAATATTATCAATTTTTATAGGAGAGATACAATACGGAGGACACTCTCTACTATCAACCCTCTCTATTAAAAACTCCTTTTTTTGAAAAGTAACTACAATAGATTTTAAATCTTTAGTAATTTTAACTTTTTTTAATCTACTATCTTTTTTTGTAGATAGATATTTATTCTCTAATATACTATCTACATTTATATTATTTATTAATGGATTATCTCTACTACACTCTTTTTTAACATTATTAGTTTTACAACCTATCTCTACACCATAAAGATGTATATTAAGTATTAATATAGTAAATAGTATTATCATCTATTTTTTAGACTTCTCTCTTAATAGCGCATTATGCATGAGTTCAGATAAATTATAGGATTTTACTCCAACCTCATAAGCTAAAATATCTCCTCCTTTTCCTAGAATGATAGTAAGAGGGATTAACCCGCTCCAACCATAATTACTCTTTAGATAGTCATAAAATCTCTTTTGATTGTTTCCATTTACTATATCGTAATTAATTCCATATTTTTTAATATATTTCAAAGACTCTTCATTAGTATGTTTTTCTGCTTCTATTGCAATAATCTTAAAAGAGTTATCTAAATTATTTTTTAGATTTATAAGTTGAGGTATCTCTTTTTTACAATATTGACAATCCCAACCAAATACTTTTAAAAAGATTATTTTATCCTCTAACCCCTCAATTATCATCTTTTTTTTACCTGTTTTAAGTTTAAAAACTCTATTATCTACCGTTTTAAACTCAAAACTATTATCTAATGGAATAGGTATATCAGGTTTTTCTCCAAAATATACTTTTGTTCCAACCTCACGATTATAAAAATAGTAACCTAAGAATAGTAATAGCACTATTACTAAAAAAACAATAATTAAATTTAATATCTTTTTCATCATATATTTCCCTCGCATAAAATTAAGCTCTTAGCATATCAAAAAAATCATTTAGATACACTTTTAATCTCTTCAAGTGGTCTAGGTATATCAAAGTAATAACCCTGTCCATATTTAATACCAAAACTCTTTAAAATCTCTAATATCTCTCTATTTTCTACAAACTCTGCAATAACTTCTATATTATTCTGTTTGCAAAATAGTGATAGTGATGATATTAAAGTATGTGATTTCTTATCTTTATATATATTTTTAATAATAGAACCATCTATTTTTAGATAATCTATAGATAGATTTAATAGATGACTTAGATTTGAATATCCAGAACCATAGTCATCAATACATATTTTATATCCAAATAGTTTCAATTTTTGTATTGAGAGTTCAACTCTTCTATAATTAACATGTTTTGTCTCTAAAATCTCTATAAACATTCTATATGCTATATCTGAATTTTTGATTAGAAGATTAATAATAGACTCATTTAATAAATCATCTGAACTTAAATTGATACTAATAATAAAATCTCTATTTTCTCTTAATTTTTTTACATTATATTCTATAATTCTCATACTAATTCTACTATAGAAATAGCTATCTTCAAGTTCTGGTAAAATTTCATCGGGATAGATAATTTTGTCACCATCTTTTAATCTTAAAAGTGCCTCATAGTGATGGTTTTCTCTAGTATATAGATTTACAATAGGTTGATAAAAACATATTAATTTATCTTCTTCTATCATATCTTTTAACTTTTCACGATATAATATTTTAGTTTTAGATATATCAAAGTAAGATATTGTGTTTCTTCCATTATGTTTACTCTCATATAGGGCAGAATCAGCTTTATGTATAGCATCTTGAAGAGAATTTGATGTTTCTGTTTGAATAAATGCACCAATAGATACTGTCATCTTAATAACATCTTTTCTAATTTTAATATTTAAGTTCTCTACCATTTTACGAATTTCTTCTAATTTTTTTTTAAAATTTTCTATAGCTATATTTTTTTTATATATAAAAATTAAAAACTCCTCTCCACCATACTGTATAAAAATATCTCTATTAGATAATTTTGTAGATATTCGTCTTATAATGCTATTTAATACCCTATCTCCTATATTATGTCCATAGATATCATTAACTCTTTTAAAGAAATCTATATCTATTAATGCTATATAATAATTAGAAAAATCAATTTTTTCATAATTATCAACTAAATAACTTCTATAGAAAGTCTCTGTTTCTGGATTTATATACATTCTATATCTTATATATATATTTTTTAAATAAAAAAATATAAAAATAGTCAACAAAACTATTAAAATAATAATAGATGTCATAATAATTTTTGTACTTATATTTAAAAGAGAAAATAGAGAATTATATGTCTTTTGAGTGTAATCAATTACTAAAAAGGCCACAATTTTATTATCTATTATAATAGGTTTGATAAGTGTAAAACCTAAATCTTTGATATTTTTTTGAATATATACCTGTTTTTTGCCAGATTTTTTTACTCTATTAAAATAGTTTATATCTGTATCATCTAATATAAAAGGGATAATTTCATTACTACTATCATCTGTATCTAATAGAATAAAATTTCTATTATTAGATGTAAAAAGAATATATATTGATGAGATATTTCTATTTAAAAACTCTTTTAGATAATTTTCATTTTTTTTTCTTAAATCAGGGTTTTTAATGTTTTTTTTTAAAAACTCTCTATCTCCATCTACTATTTTATCAATAAGTCTATCTGAAGCAGCATCTATTCCATCAATAGATTGGCTAAGTAATGTAACTCTTAATCTATTTTCATAAGATGGAATATTTCTATATATATAGATGAATGTATAACAGATAATAATATATACCACTATAGTATAGTAGTATAATCTAGTAATACTATAAAATCTAAATCTATTATACAAAATATAACCCTTATTTTTTGATATAAGGTTATTCTAACATAAAATAGTGCAATATTGTGAGTATAATATGCACATTATTGATTGATAATGAATTAAAATATAAAACTAATATTTTATTCTAAGAAACAAAACTCTTTTAAATAACACTCTTTTATAATATATTTATTGTATATATTAGATAATTCAAGAGCATTATTTTTCATTCTTTCATCTACAAATATTATCTGCGTTCTTCCCTTTTTTATATATATAGCACCTATACTATTACTATTTTGTTTTAATTTATCATAACTATCTACAATAGACATTTTATTTGTACTCTTTTTTTTAGGGAAAATTATAATATTAGCTTCATTAATAGAGTTAGATTTTTTAACATTTAATTTACTAAAAAAACTTTTATTTTTACTGTAATATATAACTGGATTATTGTTAAGTTTAATATTAGAGAGAACAGCATTTATTTTTTCTATATTTAAATCTGAAAATAGAAACAGTGGTATATAGAGTAATAGATAAATATTTGTTTTCATCCTATTATTAGGCTCAAAGCTATTTTATAACGGAGCTATCCTCCTATATTTTTAATTTTACTATTGATAGTATAGTATTATTTGTATATAATTGTTATATAAATAACATATTAATTATATAGTTTTATTCTATATAGAGCTTAATATAATAATCCAACAGGATATATGAAGTAGTATAGTAAATAGTACAGCAGTAGCCCCTATATCCTTAGCAGATTTTGCTAAAGGGTGTATCTCTTTAGTAGCTAAATCCACAACATTTTCAATAGATGAGTTAATAAGCTCAACTATTAATATTAAAACAAATGTAACAATAAGAACTAGTTTATATATTAACTCAAAATTTATAAAATAAATTAGAGGAAAAAATATAATAGCTGTAGCTAACTCTATCTTAAAAGAGGTCTCATATTTAATGGCATGAATTAACCCCTCTATAGCATATTTTGCATTTTTAAAAAGAGTATATCTAGGTTTATTATTCACTCTACAATCCAAAAGTTAAAAATACCTGCCCATTACGAACATCTATACCTTTAATAAGTCCTGATGCTAAAGTTCCACTCTTTATATTATATATAGGTTTTTGAGCAATGGTCTCTGCTACTATCATACCAATAGCATTTTGTACTCCATTAGGTAGTTTTTGCAAGAGTGATTCATTTTGGAATTTAATTGTATCTACCATTGGATTTTTTAAGTATAGATTTCTACTTTGTGCATCATATTTAATTCCTGAAGAGAGATTAATGTTACCTGAAATTCCATCTGGAATAAGAAAATTTGTAAATTTAAATTTTGTTCCAATAGCTAGTTTATCTTTTCCTTTTGCACCTAAAATATTTGGATTAGATATATTAAGATTTCCACTTATTATTCCATATTTTAGTTTTCTATCAACAGGAAACTTCTCTGCTAGGGTTGAGTTTATAACTCCAATAGGTACTGCAATAGAGTAGCCTCTACCTTGTGGGTCAACAGTTATACAACCACTAAATAGTCCTATAAAAATAGCTATCATCAATATCTTTTTTAACATCTCTTCTCCTTTAATTTTTTAATCTCTACTATCAATAGTAATTATAGTATGAACATTACCTCTTGGATTGAAATCTGCTACAACTCTTATCCATTTTGGCTCTAAATTTCTCTTTAGAGTATCAAAAATCTCATTAGCAGAGTTCTCATGAGATATATATCTATCCATAAAGCTATTAATATATAATTTAAGAGCCTTTAGTTCAATTACCTTTTTATCTGGAGAGTAACTAAGTTTAATATTTGCAAAATCAGGATAACCACTTCTAGGACATCGGCATGTAAATTCAGGTAACTCTATATCTATCGTATAATTTTTAGAGTGGATATTATCCCAATAGTGTTCTTTTAAATCTATATTAAACTCTTCTATCTCTTTTTCGCCATATTTCACATAATCTCCTTATACATCTAAATGTTTAACATCTTTAGCATGTTTTTCTATATAAGCTCTTCTTGGCTCAACCTCATCTCCCATAAAGAGTATAAATGTATCATCTGCAATCTCATCATCATCTATTACAACTTTTAATAATCGTCTATACTCTGGGTTCATAGTTGTCTCCCAAAGTTGTTCTGGGTTCATCTCTCCTAAACCTTTATATCGTTGAATATAAGCACCCTTTTTAGCACTCTTTTCAACCTTGTTGAGAAGCTCTAATAAATCTTTATCTTTAAACTCATCTGTTAATCTCTCCTCTATCTTTTTATAGATATATATAGCCTCATTATAGTATGAAGAGGTAAATAGAGTCTCATTAACTATTAGCTCCTCTAATCCATCATTTGTCTGCACAAAATATTGAATTAGCTCATCATTAACACTCTTAGTCAATATATTATACCCTAAATCATTTATATACTTCTCTAAGTCTATTGATAGCTCTTGATTACTTACTCCAATAATATCTGGATTTTCAATCATATATCTTATAACTTCAGATAGAGCAAATCTCTTCTCTATCTCTAAAAGAGTCATCTTATAGTATGCTACAAGTTTAAATAGCTCTGTTAAATCCTTTTTACCCATACTATATGAGTCTAAAATATCTATTCCATTCTCAATTAGAAAATCATTTAGAGCCTTATCGTCTTTTAGATATGTCTCATTTTTACCCTTTTTATAACGATAAAGTGGAGGTTGAGCTAAATATAGATACCCCTTTTCAATAATCGGTTTTAAAAATCTAAAGAAAAATGTCATTAAAAGAGTTTGGATATGTGAATTATGAACAAAAATAGAGCTATCTTCTCCTGCCTTTATTGCAAAGTTATGATACTTATCAACTGTTAAATCATATACAGGAGTCTCTTCTACTTCTATAATCTCTATGGATTTTAATACTCTATTATCTGAAAACTCCATATCCTCTACTAATTCATCTGCTCTAATATATTCACCATTTATAAGTCTAAAAGGATGATTATCTGTAGCTTCAATAGTATAATCATTATCTAAGATTATTTTATAGAGTTTAGTTACTTTTTTAGTGACTCTAACACTATGAGCCTCTGCAGGAACAGCATTTCCATTTTCATCACTTGCCCAAATCCAAAATTTATCTTTTTGTGATGGATAGAGTTTTTCTAACTCTTCCATAGATTTATATGTTCCATCTAAAAGTTTAACTTTAGTATCTCCCTTTAAACAACCGTCAACATCTGCATCAGTCATAATTATAATCTTATGGTATCTTAATTTATCTTCATTAAATTCATCTCCAATACCACAACCCAAAGCTGTAATCATATTTTTTATTTCATCAGATTTTAAGATTTTTTCTAAACGAGCCTTTTCAACATTAAGAATTTTACCTTTTAGTGGTAAAATAGCTTGAAAAACACGGTCTCTTCCTTGTTTTGCCGAGTTATGAACAAATACACCAGATGATAAAGCAAAATTATGTGTATTTGATACTTCTATATCATAAACAGGAATAGGTTCACCCTCATATTTCTCAATCTTAATAACTTTATGGTTATATGTATATAAATCACTATAAATTAATTCATCTTCATTAGATAGATTTGAATAGTTTTCACTCTCATTCATTTTTGAAAGAAGTGTTTTAATTGTAAAGATTTTTCTATTTTTGGTCTCTCTTCTCTGTTTTTCATAATTATCTATTCCAACAGAATTTAAAAACTCTAAACTATTTTTAATTCTAGTTTCCCGTTCTGTAGCCAATTTTCTTTTAACATTATTAGGGTCAGACATCTGTTTTCTAGTCTCTTCTGCCCTCCATCTTGTTAACTCTTCACTACTCCACTGCTCATTTGCCTTTTGTCTATTATGCTCAATGGCATCAGAATTATCTTGAAGATATTTAGTAACTCTTTGGCTTTGCTCTCTTCTATGAGTCTCATTAGCCCAATACTCAGCAAAATGTTCTGTATTCATCTGTCCATTTTTAATCTGAAGCTCTCTCATTCTTTTATGATGACCCTCAAATTTTGCTCTATATTCAGGATTTTTCCAATCTTCTATTACTCGTTGGGATATTTCATCTGATTGCTCTTTCATTTTCTTTGACATATAAGCTTTATATTCAGCTGTTTGCTTATTAAAGTCTTCTTTATGAATATTTAAATGTTCCTGTTCACTTAATCTTATTATATTTGTTGGACTATTATCTCTAGTATTTCTATTTATATGATGTCTATGGAATTTGCCAACAATCTCTTTAGAATATCTATTATTTATAATATTCCAATCATCAGCTAAATGATAAACTAAATCTCTTTTTCCATTAGGTTGAATTACAATATCGTCAATTCTAATTTTTTCTTGTTCTGTTGATTTTAATTCTCGAATTTTAATTTTTTCTTCCATATATAGTGGCATTAAAGAGTCACCCGCTTTTAAATCCTTAGCAGGTTTATAAGTTCCATCTCTTAACATATATAGATGGTCAGAAGTACATAATTCTCTTTTCCCATTATCTAAAGTTATATAGATTAAATCATCTGTGATTTTAGTCTGCCAAGCATTTTTAATTTTTTGAAGTTCAATCCTATTTCTCTTATGGTTATAGGTATATATAAAATTTACCTTGCCTTTTTTATGTTCTTCTGCTAAAATTGCAATCTCAATATCTTTTCCATTAGCACATTTTACCTTAGTTTCTCCTGAATGACACCCTCCAGCACTATCTCCTTCCACTAAATAAATTTCAGCTGAATTTGCATCTTTAGTTTGACAATCTGCCAATTTCCCAGGTAATGTTCCTACACTCATAGAGTCTTTTCTTTTAACTAAGTCTTTTGCTCTCTTAGCTGCATCTCTTCCTCTAGCTGCAAGTAGAACTTGAGACATAATAGCTTTAGCCTCTATTGGGTTCTCTTCTAAATATTTATTAAAATTTTCAGAAAAAAACTTCTGTACTAATGGTCTAACATAACTAGAGCCTAATTTCCCCTTTGTCTGTCCCTCAAATTGAGGCTCAGGAACTCTAACAGATACAATAGCAATTAATCCCTCTTTACAATCTTCTCCCGTTATTTTAACTCCTCTCTCTTTTGCATTTGCATTTTTCGAGATATATCTAGCAAGAGAGCGAGTAAGTCCTGCTCTAAATCCAGCCTCATGAGTTCCACCATCTGCTGTTTTAATATTATTTACAAATGAGAGTGATTTCTCTGTATCACTTTTACAATACATTAGAGCTATATCTATCTCTATATCATCAGCTTTACCTTGAAAAAACTGTGCTGTTGTTAGAGGCTCTTTTCTATTCATATCTTCTACAAACTGTTTAATACCACCCTCAAAATGAAATATCTCTTTTATTCCATCTCTCTCATCTCTAAAATCAATCTTTATCTTTGGATTTAGATATGCTAGTTCTCTAAATCTTTTTACTAAAATCTCTTTTTGAAAAGTGACACTCTCTGTAAATATTGTATCATCTGCCCAAAACTCAATCTTAGTACCATTTTTTCTTGTACTTCCTGTAACTGTCAAAATACCTTGTGGAATACCTTTTTTAAAAGACTGCTCATATATATTTCCATTTTTGAATATAGTCAAATGCAATTTTTTAGAGAGAGCATTTACAACAGAAACTCCAACTCCATGTAGTCCACCAGATACTTTATATGTATCTTTATCAAATTTACCTCCTGCATGAAGAACTGTAAGTACAACTGTAGCAGCTGAAATCTTCTCTGTAGGGTGTTGGGCTACAGGTATACCTCTACCATTATCTTCTATAATTACTGAATTACTCTTTGTAAGAGTAACTTTAATTGTATCACAATAACCTGCCATCGCCTCATCTATAGAGTTATCAACAACCTCATAGACCAAGTGATGAAGACCTTTAATTGAAGTATCACCAATATACATACCAGGTCTTTTTCTAACTGCTTCTAATCCTTTAAGTACTTTAATATTACTAGCACCATATTCTGCCATCTATAAGACTCCATAAAATATTATTTTTTTATAATAAAACCTTATATTTTATCGTAATTCTAGTTAAATAGTGTTAATAGTTTTAAATATTATTTTTATTAAAAAAAATTTTGAAAGATATGAACATAAAGGGGGGGTGTATCAAAGTTCAAAGGAGGTTTTTTATAAAGGAGATTATTATGAAAAATTATTTTTTTCAAGTCTATCAATAATCCATATCTTTCATAAACGAATTATATGAGTAAATCATAAACACTTAGATAATAAAAAGTCAATGATTTATTAACAAGATTTACTTTTGTGTAACTTTAAATGCTCTATTAATCGCTTTTATAAATGAACTTCTTACTGCACCCTCTTCTAAAACACTATATGCACTAGCAGTTGTTCCAGCAGGACTCATAACGCTATCTTTAATAATAGCAGGGTGATTAGATGAGATTAGTGGTGCAAAACCTCTAAATAGTGAATTTGTAATCTCTATAGCATCAACTCTCTTTAAACCCTCTTTTACAAGTCCGTCCATCATAGCTTCAGATACTAAAGCAAGTAGAGCAGGACCAGAACCTGCAATAGCAGTTGCAATATCTATCTCTTTTTGACTATCTACCCAGATAGTATCTCCAATATATGAAAATATCTCTATAGCACTCTCTTTTAGACCAATATCACCTGTGATTACAGTAGTTGATGCCTTAAATCTAGCAGATACATTTGGCATAGCTCTAATATAGCTCTTAGCTTTAATAGATTTTTTTAAATCTTCTAATGAAGTTCCTGCTAAGATAGAGTATAAACTATTAGCTTCTCCTTTTAGTTTATTGGCTACACTCTCTAAAGCGTAAGGTTTAATAGCTAATATAATATTTTTATTAGTGATATTAAACTCATTTAATAGATGAATAGTATATTCACTATCTACTTTAGATGGATTTCTTACTACAAACTCTAATCTATATCTATCTTTTAATCCATCTGCCATAGCCATAGCCATAGCTCCAGCACCAATAATTGTTAAATTCATATTTAAACCTTTTTTTATGATTATAGCAAAATATAATATAGTTTGAGGTATTATAATCTCTAAAATTATATTGAGTTTATATACTCAAATTTAAGGTTAAGTATGTTAAGAAACTATAAAAAAGGTCTTATTTTTATATTTATATTATTTTTTATTGGTTGTAGTGATAAAGATGCAGTTAAAGAGTATGATAAACCTGCTATATATTGGTATAAGAGTATTATAAAAAGTATATCAGAAAATGATTTAGATAAGGCAGATAGTTATTATATATCTTTAAGAAGTGAACATCTTCGCTCTCCAATAGTTTCAACAGCCACAATAATATTAGCAAAAGCTCATATTGAAGATAAGGGTTATCTAATGGCTGATTACTATTTAGATGAATATTTAAAAAAGTATGCTTCATCAAAAACTATTGAATTAGCTAAATTTTTAAAGATAAAAGCAGCTTTTTTAGGAGTTAAAGATATAAATAGAGACCAAAAACTTATGATTGATACTCTAAAAAATGTAGATAGGTTTACAAAAGAGTATCCAAACTCTATATATAGACCTATGGTTGATACTTTAAAAGTTAGACTATATATGGCACAATATCTATTAAATGAGAATATTGCAAGATTATATAGTAGAATTGGTAAAGAGAAGGCAGCTAAAATTTATAGAGATAAAAATAGAAAATCTGTATTAAACATTACAGATATTAAAGCTCCCAAAGAGAGCTTTTTAGATAAAATTTTTAATTAAAGGATAGCCATTAATGCAACTTAGTAACTATGAACCATTTCCAACAGAATTGCCTATTATTATTGAGGATAATATATTTTTATACCCATTTATGATAAGCCCACTCTTCTTAACAAAAAAAGAGGATATAGATGCAGCTACTTATGCTATGGAGAAAAATTCACTAATTTTCTTAACAAATACCAAGGATGGATTTGAGGGTTCAAGAGAGTTAGATGATATTAATACTATTGGTGTAATTGGCTCTATTATGAGAAAAGTTCATATACCAGATGGTAGAGTAAAGATACTATTTCAAGGTTTGGCTAAGGGGGAGATAGTATCTGCTATAGAGAAAATTGCTATAGATGAAGTTACATTTCAAATAGCTACCATTAATTTAATTGAAAATCAATTTTATGAAGAGTTAAAAGTTACAGCTTTAGTTGGAGTATTAAATGAAAAATTAAAACAGCTCTCAAAAATTCAAAATAGTATCCCCTCAGATATACTAAAGACAATTTCGGAGACAACTGAACCATATAGGATTGCTGATTTAGTTGCATCTTTGCTTAAAATATCTAAAACAGAATCATATAATATATATAAAGAGCAGAATATAGAGAAAAGACTTATGATGCTTATTGATATTATCGTAGGTCAAATTGAAGCTGCTAGAGTTGAAAAGGAGATAAGAAGTAAAGTTCACAGTAAAATAGAGCAGACAAATAAAGAGTATTTCCTAAAAGAGCAGATAAAAGAGATAAATAGAGAATTAGGTATAGATAATCAAAGAGATGAGGAGATAGCAGAGTTTAGAAAAAAGCTAGAGTCGCTAAAACCTATTATAGCAGAAGATATATATAGTGAAATATCAAAACAACTTGATAGATTTGCAAGAATGCATCCAGATAGTGGAGATGCTCAGCAGATATATACCTATTTAGAGTGGGTATTTGAGATACCATTTGGAAAATTAACAAGTAAATCATTAAAAGTCTCTGATGTTCAAAAAGAGTTAGATAGTGACCACTTTTCATTAGAAAAGCCAAAAGAGAGGATTATTGAGTTCTTTTCTGTAAAAGAGTTAGCAAATCTTAGAGGTATTTCACTAGAAGGGAGTACGGGAGCTATCTTATGTTTCTTTGGACCTCCTGGAGTTGGAAAGACATCATTAGCTAACTCAATAGCAAATGCACTATCTCGCCCGTTAGTTCGGATTGCACTTGGTGGATTAGAAGATGTTAATGAGTTAAGAGGTCATAGAAGAACCTATGTTGGAGCAATGCCAGGAAGAGTAGTACAAGGGTTAATAGATGCTAAGAGTATGGATCCTGTAATTGTACTTGATGAGGTTGATAAGGTTGGACGAAACCATAGAGGAGATCCAACTTCTGCACTATTAGAGATACTTGACCCTGAACAAAATAGAGAGTATAGAGACTACTATTTAAATTTTAATATAGATTTAAGTAAGGTTATATTTATTGCAACAGCAAATGATTTAAATACAATCCCTGCTCCACTTAGAGATAGGATGGAGTTTATTGAAGTTAGCTCATATACTCCAGAGGAGAAACTAGAGATAGCAAAACAGTATCTAATTCCACAGGAGCTAAAAAAACATGCTCTTAAAAAGAGAGAGTTTAAGATTACAGATGGAGCTTTAAAGTTACTTATAGATGAATATACAAGAGAACCAGGAGTTAGAGGTTTAAGAAGAAAGATAGCAACACTAATGAGAAAAGTAGCAACTGCACTACTCAAAGATAGCTCTTTAGATAAGATAACTATAAATATAAAAGATTTGCCAAAATTTGCAGATAAGAAGGTATTTGAAGTATCTAAGATAGGGAAAAAACCTTTGGTTGGAGTTGTTAATGGTTTAGCATGGACTGCTGTTGGTGGAGATATGTTAAAGATAGAGGCTATTAAAATTAAAGGAAAAGGTTTAGTTCAACTAACAGGTAGTCTTGGAGATATTATGAAAGAGTCTGCACATATCGCCTTTTCTGTTATTAAAATATTAATAGACAATAAAAATCTAGATGTTGAACAGGAAGATATATATAAAAAATATGATTTACATATACATGTACCAGAAGGTGCAACTCCAAAGGATGGTCCTAGTGCAGGTATTACTATGGCAGTAGCAATTGCTTCTATCTTATCGGAACAGAAGGCCGATAACAGAGTAGCTATGACAGGGGAGTTAACTCTAACAGGTGAAGTACTCCCAATTGGAGGATTAAAAGAGAAGCTAATAGCTGGATATAAAGCAGGAGTTACTAAAGTTTTAATTCCAGATAAAAATTATGAGAGAGATTTAGAAGATATTCCAAAAGAGGTTAAAGATGCTATTAATATAGTACCTGTTAGCTCTATCCAAGAGGTTTTAAAAGAAGCACTTATCTCAAAAATTAGTAAAAAAATATAATTTTTATAAAAATTATATTTTTTTTACAAAAATACTTGACATTATATCTTTTTTTGTCTATAATGCCACTCCATTTAAAGAATGACTTTAAATGAATGGTGCTGATGTAGCTCAGTTGGCTAGAGCAGCTGATTTGTAATCAGCAGGTCGGGGGTTCGAGTCCCTTCATCAGCTCCATTAAAATTTTATCAGTGTTTGACCAAAAGTTTTATAACAATATGTTTTGGTGAGTTACTCAAGCGGCCAACGAGGGCAGACTGTAAATCTGCTGACTATGTCTTCGAAGGTTCGAATCCTTCACTCACCACCATGTTATATTTAGATATTTTGATGCGGGAGTAGCTCAGTTGGCTAGAGCGTCAGCCTTCCAAGCTGAGGGTCGCGGGTTCGAGTCCCGTCTCCCGCTCCATAATATTATTAATTTGGGAGCTGATGTGAATTTTTATTTTTTATTACTTCACATTATTAAGTCTCAATTATCAAATAAAATCAAGCACTTATAAAATTTTATATAACGCCCATATGGCTCAGGGGTAGAGCACTTCCTTGGTAAGGAAGAGGTCGTGAGTTCAAGTCTCACTATGGGCTCCACCCGAGTTGTATGGATATAAATATTATTTTTAAATAGTATTTGTATCCATATTGTTATGGTATTAAAGCAATATATAGTTATTCCTGATATAATGTCAGCGAAAAATTAGAACTAATAATAAATTTAGGAGAAACAGAATGGCTAAAGAAAAATTTGAACGAACCAAACCACATGTTAACATTGGTACAATTGGTCATGTTGACCATGGGAAAACCACACTAACAGCTGCAATTACTGCTGTACTTGCAACAAAAAATGACTCAAAACTTATGGATTATGATGAGATTGATAATGCTCCAGAAGAGAGAGAGAGAGGTATTACAATTGCTACTTCTCATGTTGAGTATGAGACAGATAAAAGACACTATGCACATGTTGACTGTCCAGGTCACGCTGACTATGTTAAAAACATGATTACTGGTGCTGCTCAAATGGATGGAGCTATTCTTGTTATTGCTGCTACCGATGGTCCAATGGCTCAAACTAGAGAGCATATTCTATTATCTAAACAAGTAGGTGTTCCTTATATTGTTGTATTCTTAAATAAAGAAGATCAACTTGATGAGGAAGATAAAGAGGAGATGTTAGAGCTTGTTGAGATGGAAGTTAGAGAACTTCTTGAAGAGTATGAGTTTCCAGGTGATGATACTCCAATTATTGCAGGTTCTGCTTTCCAAGCACTTGAAGAAGCTAAAACAGGTAAACTTGGAGAATGGTCAGAAAAAATTATTGAATTAATGGATGCTGTTGATGAATATATTCCAGAACCACAGAGAGAGGTTGATAAAGATTTCTTAATGCCAATTGAAGATATATTTACTATTCAAGGTAGAGGTACTGTTGTAACTGGTAAAATCGATAGAGGTACTGTATGTGTTGGTAATGAAGTGGAGATTGTTGGTATTAAAGATACTAAAAAAACTACTGTTACTGGTGTTGAGATGTTTAGAAAAGAGATGGATTGTGGACAAGCAGGTGATAACTGTGGTATTCTTCTTCGTGGTATATCTAAAGATCAAGTTGAAAGAGGTATGGTTCTATGTAAGCCAGGTTCTATTACTCCTCATAAGAAATTTACAGCTGAAGTTTATGTTCTAACAAAAGAGGAGGGTGGACGACATACTCCATTCTTCAATAACTATAGACCACAATTCTATATTAGAACAACAGATGTAACTGGTTCAATTACTCTTGATGAGGGTACAGAGATGGTTATGCCTGGTGATAATGTAAGTATTACAGTTGAACTTATTAACCCAGTTGCATTAGAGCAAGGTACACAGTTTGCTATTCGTGAAGGTGGTAAAACTGTTGGTGCTGGTAAAGTTGTAAAAATTATAGAGTAGTTGTAGGGATTGCCACTTTTGGCAACCCTAATTTTTAGGAGAAACAATGAGAGAAACAATTCATTTAGGTTGTGAAAAGTGTACTAGAAGAAACTATCATACAACTAAGAATAAAAGAAATACAGCAGAGAAACTTGCTTTAAAAAAGTACTGCAAATGGTGTAAGTGTCACACTATACACAAAGAGATGAAGCTGTAATAGCTTTATCTTCTACTAAAAATTCTTAGGCCAATAGCTCAGTTGGTAGAGCACTGGTCTCCAAAACCAGGTGTCGGGGGTTCGAGTCCCTCTTGGCCTGCCATAATTAAAGGTAATTATAAAAATGGAAAAATTAACAACATATTTTACACATGTTAAAGAAGAGATAAGAAAAGTTATATTTCCGACAAAAGTACAAGTTAGACAAGCATTTATTGCTGTTTTTATTGTTGTAACTGTTATATCAGTTTTCTTAGCACTTGTTGATATGCTAATGTCAGCAATAGTTTCAATGGCTATAGGGAACTAATATGGCACTTCAATGGTATGCAATACAAGTTTACTCTGGTAGCGAACAAGCAGTTAAAAGAGGTATTGAACTCTTAGCTGTAGAACATGGAATAGAAGATAAGGTAGATAGTATTATTGTTCCTACTGAAGAGGTTATAGAGGTTAAAAATGGAGAGAAAAAAATTACAGAGAGAACACTATACCCTGGGTATGTATTTGCTCATGTTGATTTAGATACCTCTTTATGGCATAAAGTTCAAAGACTTCCAAAAGTTTCAAGATTTATTGGGGAGGGAAAGAATGCAACTCCACTAAGTGAAGCAGATATTAAAGTAATTTTAGACAAAATGGAAAATAAATCTGCTCCAAAACCTAAAGTTGATTTTGAAAATGGTGAGATGGTTCGTATTATTGAAGGGCCATTTTCCAATTTTACAGGTATGGTTGAAGAGTATGACCTTGACCATGGTAAATTAAAATTAAATGTATCTATTTTTGGTAGAAATACACCTGTAGAAATATTACATACACAGGTGGAGAAGATTATATAAAACTGAAGTAGAAGACTTCAGTAATAAAAACAAGTTTTAATTACTGAAGTTTTTATTTAATCTAAAAATAAATTACTATTTAATATAAGGAGAAAACAGTGGCAAAAAAAATAACTGAAAAATTTAAGTTAATGATATCAGCTGGTTCAGCTAATCCATCACCACCTGTAGGTCCAGCTCTTGGACAGAGAGGTGTTAATATTATGGAGTTCTGTAAGGCTTTTAATGAGAGAACAAAAGATAAGATGGGATTTAAAGTTCCTGTTGAGATTACAGTCTATGCAGATAGAAGTTTTACATTTGAGACAAAACAGCCACCAGCAAGTGAACTTATTATGAAAGCTGCTAATATTAAAAGTGGCTCAGATAATCCACTTAAAAATAAAGTAGGTTCATTAACTAAAGAGCAAATTTATGAGATTGTTGAGCAAAAAATTGCTGATTTAAATACAGATGATAGAGATATGGCAGCAAAAATTATTGAGGGTACTTGTAGAAGTATGGGTGTAGAGATTACTGCATAAGATACTATTACCACTATCTAGTGGGAGATTTTTATATCGTGGAGAGAGATAGATGAAAAAGATAACTAAAAAGAGAAAAGCTCTTTTAGAAAAGATTGATACTAAGAAAAAATACTCTGTAAAAGAGGCTATTGAGCTTCTTCCAGAGTTGAAATCTGCAAAATTTGATGAGACTGTTGAGGTTGCATTAAATCTTAATGTTGACCCAAGACATGCAGATCAGATGATTAGAGGTTCTGTTATTCTTCCAAATGGAACAGGTAAAACAGTAAGAGTTGCTGTATTTGCGAAAGATGCAAAAGCAGATGAAGCAAGAGAAGCAGGTGCTGATATTGTAGGTTCAACTGAATTAATTGAGCAAATACAAGAGGGGAATATCAATTTTGATACTGTAATTGCAACACCAGATATGATGGGAACTCTAGGAAGAGTAGCTAGAATTTTAGGTCCAAAAGGTCTTATGCCTAACCCAAAGACAGGAACAGTTACTATGGATGTAGCCAAAGCTGTAAAAGAAGCTAAGGGTGGAAAAGTAAACTTTAGAGTCGATAAAAAAGGAAATATTCATGCTGGAATCGGAAAATCCAGTTTTAGTAAAGATAAAATTGAAGAGAATTTTAGAGTTTTTGTAGAGAAAATTAATAAATCAAAACCAGCAGCAGCAAAGGGTAGATATATCTTAAATGGTGCATTATCTCTAACCATGAGTCCTGCTATTACACTAGATACTACTGAGTTATTAGATATTAAATAGAGTATAAAGTTTAGGGCATTTTTAAATGCCCCTTACTTTATGCTCAATAGCATAGATTTATTTTAGACTAAAGATGATAGGGGCGAAAGCTTAATTAATCTATCTGAAGAGATAGGTAAGTTGGAGACAACACCCTATTATAGGTCGAAAGGAGAACCAATGACTAGGACAGAGAAAGAAGCTATAGTTAATGAGCTATCAGACTCTTTTGCCAATCAAGGTGCCATAATTGTATGTGATTATAAAGGTATGAGTGTTGAGGCATTAGAGGGTGTTAGAAGATTAGCTAAAGAGAATGATGTTAGTGTTCGAGTAGTTAAAAACACTCTTGCAAAAATAGCACTAAAAAATGCAAATTGTGATGAGATGGAGCTTGTTAACAATAACATCTTTATCTGGGGTGAAGACCAAATTGCTACTTGTAAGGTAGCAGATAAGTCTGCACAAGCTAATAAAGATAACTTCTCAATTAAATCAGGAGTAATAGAGTCAAAACTTGCTGATTTAGCAACAATCGAAGCTATGGCAAAACTTCCAAGTAGAGATGAACTTCTTGGGATGTTACTTAATGTTTGGAATGCCCCTGTACAGAATTTTACAATTGGCTTACAAGCATTAGCAGATAAATTATCAGAAGAAGAGTAATTAAAAATAAAAGAATTTAATAAAAGGAAATAGAAATGGCAATCACTAAAGAAGATGTTTTAGAGTTTATATCAAATATGTCAGTACTAGAGCTTTCTGAACTAGTAAAAGAGTTTGAAGAGAAATTTGGTGTTTCAGCACAAGCTACAGTAGTAGCAGGTGGTGGTGCAGTAGCAGAAGAAGTTGAAGAGCAAACAGAATTTGATGTTATCTTAACAGGAGCTGGTGCTAAGAAGATAAATGCAATTAAAGTTGTTAGAAAAATTACAGGTCTAGGTCTTAAAGAGGCAAAAGCTGCTGTTGAAGATGTACCAACAACAATTAAAGAGGCTGTATCTAAAGAGGAAGCAGAGGCAATCAAGAAAGAGATTGAGGAAGCTGGAGCTACTTGCGAATTAAAATAAAAAACTTTTCAAGCGATAGAATTTCGCTTGAGTTCTCCTGTGTTATATTAGTAATAACACATAAAAGATTAATAACGATATAGTGATAAGCTATTGTGCAATAGTTTTTTTGTATATCTAAAATATACATTCATCAATAATAATATACATATCAAAATGAGGTTCACCCATGTTAAATTCATTATACTCTGGAAATAGACTGAGAGTCGATTTCTCAAAAACTCCTCGTCAAATTGCTGTACCAAACCTACTTCAACTACAACAAAAATCTTATGATGATTTTTTAATGATTGATGCTAAAAATAGAAGTGAATCTACAATAGAGAAGGTTTTTCGTTCTGTATTCCCACTTAATGACCAACAGAATAGATTAACTCTTGAATATAAAGGTAGTCAAATTGTTCAACCTAAATATACTATTCGAGAGTGTATGGAGAGAGGTCTTACCTATTCTGTATCTTTAAAAATGAATATTGCTTTAACTATATGGAATAGAGATGAAAAGACAGGTGAAAAATTAGACCCTAAAGAGATAAAAGAACAGGCTGTTTTTGTAAGAGATATACCACTTATGACAGATAGAACATCATTTATTATTAATGGTGTCGAGAGAGTTGTTGTAAACCAACTCCATAGAAGTCCCGGAGTTATATTTAAGGAAGAAGAGGCAACTACAGTTACAAATAAACTTATCTATTCAGCTCAAATTATTCCAGATAGAGGTAGTTGGCTCTATTTTGAATATGATGCTAAAGATATTCTATATGCTAGAATTAATAAAAGAAGAAAGATACCTGTAACTATTCTCTTTAGAGCATTAGACTACTCTAAAGAGGATATTATGAAACTTTTTTACAAAAGTAAAGAGATATTTGTTAAAGATAATAGATTTGTAACTAAGTTTTCAGTAGAAGATTTTGCAGGACGAGTTCCATATGAGGTTAGAGATTTAGATGGAAATATTATAGTTGCAGCCGCAAAGAGATTAACAAAGAAAAAAGCTCAAAAATTGGTTGATAGTGGGTTAGAGTGGGTAGAGTATCCTATAGATGTATTAATGGAGAGACATCTATCAACTCCTATTTTTGACCAAGAGAGTGGAGAGATACTATTTGATGTTGTCACTCCTCTTGATGAGATGAGACTTAAAAAGATTATTGATGCAGGTGTTAAGAGCTTTTTTATTGCTGATGATTTAGCAGAGGGTGCAGATGACTCTATTATCAAATCATTTTTAGCAGACCAAGAGTCATTAAGACTCCTTAAACAGACTGAAGATATTGAAGATGAAAACCAATTAGCTACAATTCGTATCTATAAAGTTATGAGACCAGGAGAGCCTGTAACTGCTGAAGCTGCTAAAACTTTTTTAAAACAGCTATTTTTTGACCCTGAAAGATATGATTTAACAAAAGTTGGTAGAATGAAGATGAACCATAAGTTAGGTTTTAATGTTCCAGAGTATGTAACGGTACTAACAGCTGAAGATATTATACATACAGTAAAATATCTATCTAAAGTTAAAAACGGTTCAGGACATATTGATGATAGAGACCACTTAGGAAATAGAAGAATTAGAGCTATTGGTGAGCTTTTGGGAAATGAGCTATATAATGGCTTAACTAAAATGCAAAAAGCAATTCGTGATAAGATGACAACTCTATCAGGACAACTAGATGAACTTATGCCTCACGATTTAGTTAACTCTAAAATGATTACCAATACTATTTTAGAGTTTTTTTCATCAGGCCAATTATCTCAATTTATGGATCAAACCAATCCATTATCAGAAGTTACTCACAAAAGAAGACTCTCAGCACTTGGTGAGGGTGGTTTAGTTAAAGAGAGAGCTGGATTTGAGGTTAGAGATGTTCATCCTACTCATTATGGTAGAATTTGTCCAATAGAGACTCCAGAAGGGCAAAATATTGGACTTATCAATACACTTGCAACTTATGCCAAAGTTAATGATTTAGGATTTATTGAAGCCCCATATAATAAAGTTGTTGATGGTGTAATTCAAGATGAGATAGTATATTTAACTGCAACTCAAGAGGAGGATTTAGTAATTGCTCCAGCTTCAACAAAGGTTAAAGATAGAAAAATTGTTGACGACCTCATTGAGACAAGATGTAATGGTGAAATTCTACTTAATGAAACTAAAAAGGTATCTCTAATAGATATATCTCCTCTTATGGTTTCGGGTTCAGCTGCCGCACTTATTCCATTTTTAGAGCATGATGATGCAAACCGTGCATTGATGGGTTCAAATATGCAACGACAAGCAGTACCTCTTTTAAAGACAGAAGCACCCATTGTTGGAACAGGCATGGAAGCTATTGTTAGTCGTGATGCGTGGGAGTGTGTAAAAGCTAAAAGAGCAGGAAGAGTTGAGAAGGTTGATAGTAAAAATATATATATTTTAGGTGAAGATGATAATGGCGTATTTATAGATCACTACCCTATGGAAAAGAATATGCGTACTAATCAAAATACAACCTTTACACAGACCCCAATAGCAAAAGTTGGTGATTTTGTTAAAAAAGGGCAAGTTATTGCTGATGGGCCTAATATGGATAAGGGAGAACTTGCTATTGGTAAAAATGTAATGGTTGCATTTATGCCTTGGTATGGATATAACTATGAAGATGCTATTATTATTTCTGAAAAACTCTTAAGAGAAGATACATTTACATCAGTTCACACTTATGAGGTTGAGATAGAGGCTAGAGAACTTAAACATGGTACAGAAGAGATAACAAGAGATATTCAAAATATTCGTGAAGATGAGTTGACTCATCTTGATGAGAGTGGGATTGTTAAAGTTGGTACAGCTATAAAACCAGGTATGATTTTAGTTGGGAAGGTTAGTCCTAAAGGTGAGATTAAACCAACTCCTGAAGAGAGATTACTAAGAGCGATTTTTGGTGAAAAGGCTGGACATGTTGTAAATAAATCACTATATGCAAAAGCGTCGATGGAGGGGGTTGTTGTTGATGTAAAAGTATTTACTAAGAAAGGTTACGAAAAAGATGCAAGAGCTGTTCAATCATATGAAGAGGAGAAAGCAATTCTTGATAGTGAACACCATGATAAACTTTTAATGATTGACCAAGAGGAGCTATTAAGAATATCTGATATGTTGTCAAAAGCCGAGTTACAAAAAGATATAACCATTGGAGATAAATTTTATAAAGCAGGTGAAAAAATTCCAGCAGATGTAATAAAAGATATTAATAGATTTGCACTAAGAGGTGTTGTTCAATCTTATAGTAGTAAAATACAATCAGAATATAACTCAACAAAAAACTACTTCCAAAGACAAAAGAAAAAGCTTAAAGAGGCTCATGAAGAGAAGCTATATATTTTAGAAAAAGATGATATTTTACCAAATGGTGTAACTAAATTAGTAAAAATCTATATTGCTACTAAGCGAAAACTTAAAGTTGGTGATAAAATGGCAGGGCGACATGGAAATAAAGGTATTGTATCAAATATTGTTCCAGAGATTGATATGCCATATACTAAAGATGGAAAGACTGTTGATATTATCTTAAATCCTCTAGGAGTTCCATCAAGAATGAATATTGGACAGATTTTAGAGGTTCACTTAGGTATGATTGGTAAAAAATTAGGTGAGCAGATACAAGATATATTTAATCAGCAACGAGAAACAATGGTTTCCGAACTTAGAGCAAAAATGACAGAAATAGCTGATGTTGCAAAACTTATGAATGCAAAAGAGACATTATCTAAGATAGATGATGAAGAGCTAATCAAGTATGCAAGAGATTGGACAAATGGTGTTAAATTTGCAACAAGTGTATTTGAGGGGACTAATCAAGAGGAGTTTGCAAAACTATTTGAGTTAGCAAAAATAGATAGTGATGGTAAAACAGAACTCTATGATGGACGAACTGGTGAAAAGATGCTAGAGAGAGTAAATGTTGGATATATGTATATGTTAAAACTTCATCACCTAGTTGATGAGAAGGTTCATGCTCGTTCAACTGGCCCATACTCTCTAGTTACACAACAACCTGTTGGAGGAAAAGCTCTCTTTGGTGGACAGAGATTTGGAGAGATGGAGGTTTGGGCATTAGAGGCTTATGGTGCATCACACATCTTAAAAGAGATGTTAACTATTAAATCTGATGATGTTGATGGTAGAACTAGAGCATATAGAGCTATTACTAAAGGTGAGTCTGTTCCAGAGTCAGGAATACCAGAGACTATGTTTGTACTTACAAAAGAGCTTCAAGCATTGGGACTTGATGTTGATTTATTTGAAAAAGCTAAAGAGGAAGTGTAGTAATGAGTGATTTTTTAGAGGGTTTAACTCCTATTGATTTAACAAGTGAAGAGAGACCATTAGATATTATGGCTATGCGACTAAGAGTTGCAAGTCCCGAAAAAGTTTTATCTTGGAGTTATGGAGAGGTTAAAAAGCCTGAGACTATTAATTATAGAACATTAAAACCTGAACGAGATGGACTATTTTGTGCTAAAACCTTTGGACCTGTTCGAGATTATGAGTGTCTTTGTGGAAAATATAAAAAGATGCGATATAAGGGTGTTGTTTGTGAAAAGTGTGGTGTTGAGGTTACAACTTCAAAGGTAAGAAGAAATAGAATGGGACATATCGAGTTAGTTGCACCTGTTGCACATATTTGGTATGTAAGTTCTCTCCCATCACGAATTGGAACTCTACTTGGAGTTAAGATGAAAGATCTTGAGAGAGTTCTATATTATGAGGCATATATTGTAAAAGACCCTGGGTTTGCTAGTTATGATAGTGAAGGAAATACTCCTCTTAGCAAATATGATGTACTTAATGAGGAGCAGTATCAATCTATAACACAAAGATTTCCAGATTCCGGACTTGATGCGAGAATGGGTGGTGCTATAGTTAAAGAGCTTTTAAGTGAATTGGATTTAGTAGAGATGTTTTCTCAATTAAAAGAGGATATTCAATCAACTAAATCAGAAGCTAAAAAGAAAACTATAGTAAAGAGATTAAAAGTTATTGAGGCATTTTTAGAATCAGGGAATAAACCAGAGTGGATGATGTTAACAATTCTACCTGTAATGCCACCAGACCTTAGACCACTTGTGAGTCTTGATGGTGGTAAATTTGCTGTAAGTGATGTAAATGATTTATATAGAAGAGTTATTAATAGAAATCAGAGATTAAAGAGATTAGTAGAGCTTGATGCACCAGAGATTATTGTACGAAATGAAAAGAGAATGTTACAAGAGTCTGTTGATGCTCTATTTGATAATGGAAGAAGAGGAAACTCTGTCAAGGGTGCAAATAAGAGACCACTTAAATCTCTATCTGAAGTTATTAAGGGTAAACAGGGAAGATTTAGACAAAATCTTTTAGGAAAAAGAGTTGATTTTTCTGGTCGTTCTGTAATTGTAGTAGGACCTAACCTTAAAATGGATGAGTGTGGATTGCCAAAACAGATGGCTATTGAGTTATTCAAACCACATGTTATGGCAAAACTTGAAGAGAGGGGATATGCTACTACTCTAAAACAGGCTAAAAAAATGATAGAGAAGAAGACTAATGAGGTATGGGAGTGTTTGGAAGATGTTGTTGAGAGTTATCCTGTTTTATTAAACAGAGCTCCAACACTACATAAACTCTCAATTCAAGCTTTTCACCCAAAACTGATTGATGGAAAAGCTATTCAACTTCATCCATTAGTATGTGCAGCTTTTAATGCTGATTTTGATGGTGACCAGATGGCAGTTCATGTTCCATTATCATCTGAAGCTATAGCTGAAGCCAAAGTTTTAATGTTAGCATCCATGAATATTTTACTTCCAGCTTCAGGTAAAGCTATTGCCGTTCCATCTCAAGATATGATTTTAGGACTATACTATTTAACTTTAGAGAAGAGAGATGTAGTAGGGCAACATAAACTATTTGCAAATGTAGATGAGATTATGATTGCAAATGAGCAAGGTAGTTTAGATATTAATGCTAAAATTAGAACTGTTATTGATGGAAAAATTATTACTACAACTGCAGGAAGAATTATCTTAAAAGATATTATTCCAGATTATGTCCCACAGAGCTATTGGAATAAGGTTTTAAAGAAAAAAGATATATCTGCGTTGGTTGATTATATCTATGCAAAGAGTGGTATCTCTTATACTTCGGAGTTCTTAGATAACCTAAAAGATATTGGTTTTAAATATGCAACAAAATCAGGAGTCTCTATATCTATTGATGATATTAAAGTTCCAAAAGAGAAAGAATCAACTATTAAATTAGCTAAAGAGCAGGTTATTGAGATACAAAAACAGTATAGTAAAGGGTTACTAACAGAGCAAGAGAGATATAATAAGATTATTGATATATGGACAGATACAAATAATACTGTAGCATCTGAGCTTATGAACTTAATTAAAAAAGATAAAAATGGATTTAACTCTGTTCATATGATGGCAGACTCTGGTGCTAGAGGTTCTGCAGCTCAAATTAGACAGCTATCTGGTATGAGAGGACTTATGGCAAAATCAGATGGTTCTATTATTGAGACTCCAATTACCTCTAACTTCCGTGAGGGGTTAAATGTTTTAGAATATTTTATCTCAACTCACGGAGCTAGAAAGGGACTAGCTGATACTGCTATGAAGACTGCAAGTGCAGGATATTTAACAAGAAAACTTATTGATGTTGCTCAAAATGTAAAGGTGACTATGCATGATTGTGGCTCTCATGAGGGTGTAGATGTATCTGATATTTTTGTAGGTAATGAGCTGATTGAACCAATATCAGATAGAATTTATGGTAGAGTAATTGCAAAAAATGTTATTGACCCAATAACAAATGAGGTACTTGTAAGTGAAGGTACTATGATAGATGATAATCTAGCAAAACTTATTAGTGATGCTGGAGTTAGAAGTGTTAATATTAGAACCTCCGTAACATGTAAAGCTCCTAAAGGGATATGTGCTAAGTGTTATGGACTTAATATGGCTGAAAATAAGATTGTAAAAAAGGGTGAAGCAGTAGGTGTAATTGCTGCACAATCTATTGGTGAACCAGGAACTCAGCTTACACTTAGAACATTCCATACAGGTGGAACTGCAAGTGCAGGAAAAGAGGAGAGACAGGTAGTTGCTACAAAAGAGGGATTTATTCGTTACTATAATCTTAATGTATATAGAAATAGTGAAGGAAAACTACTTGTATCAAATAGAAGAAATGCAGGTGTACTCTTAGTTGAACCTAAAGTAAAATCTTTGACGAGAGGTAGAGTATCTATTATTCAATCTCATGATGAGATTACAATATTAGTTCAACAAGGGGCACAAGAGCAGAAGTATATAGTGAGAAAAAATGATGTAGCTAAGACTAATGAGTTAGCAGGTGTCGGTGGAAAGATTGATGGGAAACTATTTATTCCTTATAAGGATGGAGAACTTATTCAAGAGGGTGACTCTATTGTAGAGATTATAAAAGAGTCATGGAGTGTGCCAACTCGTATTCCATTTGCGAGTGAGCTTAAAGTTGAAGATGGTGCTCCTATTACTCAAAATGTTTACTCTGATGCAAAAGGTATAGTTAAATATTTCTTACTCAAAGGTGATTTTATTGAGAGAATTGATACTATAAGAGAGGGTGAATATGTAAATGAGAAGGGGCTTTTTGCTGTTGTTGTAGATAAAAACAGTAGAGAAGCTGCAAGACACTATATTGCAAGAGGCTCTCTTATTAGAGCAGGGGAGAATAAATTTGTATCAAGAGGAGATTTAATTGCATCTCCTAGAACAGATGACCAAGTTGTAATTGCAGAGTGGGATCCATATTCAGAACCTATTATTGCTGAAGCTAATGGTAGGGTTAAGTTTCAAGATATTATAGCAGGTGTTACAGCTGTAGAACAGGTTGATGAGTTAACAGGAGAAAGTCGTCTTACCCTAAATGAGTATATTCCAGCCTCATACAAACCAGCTATTATATTAGCTACTGATGATGATGAGGTAATTACATATACTCTTGAGCCTAAAACCTCAATATTTGTTAATGATTTAGATAGAGTAACAATAGCTGATATTTTAGCAAAAACACCAAAAGCAGCACAGAAATCTAGTGATATCACCTCTGGTCTTCCAAGAGTATCAGAGCTATTTGAGGCTAGAAGACCAAAAGACCCAGCATATATTGCAAAAATAAATGGAACTGTCTCATTTGGAAAACCTCTAAGAGGTAAAAAACGACTAATTATTACAGATGAGAATGGTAGAATGGTTGAACAGTTTATAGATAAACAGAGAAGTATTGTTGTAACAGAGGGAGATTTTGTCCATACAGGCGAAAAGTTAACAGATGGAACAGTATCTAGTCATGATATTTTAGCTACTCTTGGAGAAAAAGCTCTATATGAGTATATTGTTGAAGAGGTACAAAAAGTATATCGACGACAAGGGGTTAATATATCAGATAAACATATAGAAATTGTAGTATCTCAGATGATGAGACAAGTTAGAGTTATTGATAGTGGAGATAGTAAATTTATTGATGGAGATTTAGTATCTAAAAAGAAATTTAATATAGAAAATCAGAAAGTTATTAAACTTCATGGAGAACCAGCAATAGCAGAGCCTATTTTAATAGGAATTACAAGATCTGCTGTTGGTGCTGATAGTATTATTTCTGCTGCATCATTTCAAGATACTACAAAAGTATTAACTTCTGCTTCTATTGCAGGAACTGTTGATACACTAGAGGATTTAAAAGAGAATGTTGTAATTGGGCGATTAATTCCAGTTGGAACTGGTATGATTGATTTAGATAGTATTAAATTTAACAAATCAGATAATTAGGAGTTTATATAACTCCTATTAAATATTTTAAATGGATAAACTTATGAATATTGTAGTAACCTCTCCCTCTTTTTCAAAAAACAGGATATTACAAAAAGAGATATATAGATACTTTCCAAATGCAAAATTAAATTTAGATAGTAAAAGATTTACTAAAAGTGAGCTAATAGAGTATATAAAAGATGCTGATGGTTTAATAGTTGGTTTAGATAGTATAGATAGAGAGGTATTATCTCATTGTAAAAATCTAAAAGTAATAGCTAAATATGGTGTTGGGTTAAATAATTTAGATTTAGATGAGTGTAGAAGATTAGGTATAGAGATTGGTTGGAGTGGAGGAGTAAATAGACTATCTGTAGCTGAAATGACACTAGGCTATATGCTTATGCTTAGTAGAAATCTATATCTTACTTCCAATCAATTAAAAGATGGTATCTGGAATAAAAATGGTGGATTTGAGCTTAGTGGTAAAGTGGTTGGAGTTATTGGAGTTGGATTTATTGGAAAAGAGTTAATTAAACTTCTTAAACCATTTCGATGTAAAATTTTAGTAAATGATATTATAAATCAAGATAGCTATTATAAGAAGAATAATTTAATCAAAGCCTCTAAAGAGCAAATATATAAAGAAGCAGACTTTATTACGCTACATATCCCACTAGATGAGAGTACTTATAATCTAATAACAATAAAAGAGATGAGCTTAATGAAATCAAATGCTATCTTAATAAATAGTGCAAGGGGTGGACTTATAAATGAGTCTGATTTAAAATATGCACTAAAAAATAGTATTATAGGTGGTGGAGCAATTGATGCTTATGAGGTAGAACCACCAAATGATAGAGAGCTTATAGAGATACCAAATCTAATTACCACTCCACATATTGGAGGGAACTCAAAAGAGGCTGTAGAGGCTATGGGTATGAGTGCTATTAAAAATTTAAGATTAAAATTAGAGGGTTTTTGATGAAGAGAGTTGTAGTCTTTGGTGGAAGTGGTTTTTTAGGCTCTTATGTGGCTGATGAGCTAACAAGAAGAGGTTATAGCGTTACTATTGCAGATTTATCTCCATCACAATATCTTCAAGATAATCAAATGTTTAAATCTATAGATATTTTAAATAGAGATGATATCTTAGCTGTTGTTAAAGAGGCTGATATTGTATATAATTTTGTAGCAGTTGCTAACTTAGATGATGCAATTAATGACCCCATCAATACAATGAATGTTAATGTAATGGGAAATTTAAATATATTAGAGGCTTGTAGGTATAGTAATATAGAGAGATTTATCTATGCAAGTAGTGCTTATGCTCTAAGTAGTGAAGGCTCTTTTTATGGGATTAGTAAACATAGCTCTGAAAAGCTTACAGAGGAGTACTATAGAAGATATGGGTTAAAATATACAATTATTAGATATGGCTCTATATATGGGGAGAGAGCAAGTCACAATAACTATATCTATAATTTATTAGAGAGTGCAATTAAATATGGAAAATTAGAGTTTAAAGGTGATGGAGAGGATTTAAGAGAGTATGTCCATGCAGCAGATACTGCTAAATTATCTGTTGATATATTAGAAGATAGAAACTATGAAAATGAGCATATTATCTTAACAGGAGCAGAAAGACTAAAACGCATAGAGCTTTTAACTATGATAAATGAGATAATGGGAAATAGATTAGAGATAACTCAAATAGATAACTCCAATATGGGACACTATAAAATTACACCATACTCATACCACCCAAGCGTAGCTAAAAAACTTGTAGCAAATCCATATATAGATTTGGGACAAGGACTTTTAGAGTGTATTCAAGTGATTGATACTAAAATAAGTAATAAATATAGTAGTAATAAAAAATGAAAAAATAGATAGTTAAATCCCTAGCTTTTAGCTAGGGATTATTTTAATTATTTAATAGAAGCCTCAATCATTTTAACAGCTTTATTCATCTCTTTAAGTAGAGGCATATTTAACTCTTCAGCCTTTTTTAGAGATGCATCGCTAGTATCTGCTTTTTCAATGATTACTTTATAGTCATTCCATAATTTATCAACAGTTTCTAATTGCTTTTTAATATCATCATGTTTACAGTTAGTTATTAAGTCTTTTAGAGTCGTTTCAAATAGATTAGCAGTCTTTTTAAGATTCTCTTTATTAGCATCAACATCAATTCCATTTGCTACTAAAAGCAACTCTTTTGTCATCTTTTGAGTTAGCATTCTCTGCTTACCTGCTAAATTAATTTTTTTTGCCATCTTAGGATTAAGTTTAGAACTACTAGCTTTTGCATACATTCCTACAGCTTCATTCATATTTTTAAGAAGAGGAAGGTTCTCTTTAGAAATAGCTTCAAGTGTTGCTTTATCACTTTTTCCTGCAATAACTTTATCTATATTAGCTTTAAAAGATTTCCATAATTCTGTTACTTTTTCTAGTTGAGCGACAATCTCTTTATTCTCTGTTTTTGGTAGATTTAACTCTTTATCGCCTGCAATTAATCCCTTGAGTGTTTTATCAAATAGTTCAGAGGTTTTAGCAAGTGCCTCCCTATTTTTATCAACATCAATACCTTTTGCTATAAATAGAGCCTCTTTACTCATTTTTTGAGTTAACATTCTCTGTTTTCCTGCTAGATTAATAACTATTCCACTCTGCTGTTTGCTAACTTCTTCAACTTTATTATTGACTTTCACCTCATTTGCATATACCGTACCCATAGTTAAACAAGTACTTAATGCCACTATTGATAATACTCTTTTCATTTTATTCCTTATTTTTATAAAATATTGAATGATAATATAACACAAATATTATTTAAATAAGTTTATCTTAACATAATAATTATTAATTCTCATATTAAAACTCCTTAAAGAAGTATATTAAAACATAATTGATGAAGTATATAAAGGTATTTTTATTTTATTTCAAACTCTATAAGGGAGTATATTAAAACCCACTTTGGCAAAAGTGACATTTCCAATATATTAATTTCAAACCCTATAAGGGAGTATATTAAAACCACCAATCTTTGCCCCAACAGACCCCCCAAAGGCAATTTCAAACCCTATAAGGGAGTATATTAAAACTAATAACTCCTTTCGGAAGCTTTACTGTTTACGAATTTCAAACCCTATAAGGGAGTATATTAAAACCAATATACCAAAAATATGTAGGAGATATTGGAGCATTTCAAACCCTATAAGGGAGTATATTAAAACAAATGATTGGAGATTATGCAGTACCACCACCAAAGAGTTATTTCAAACCCTATAAGGGAGTATATTAAAACAGCATTGCTCTCGCTATTGCTGGGATAGCTTCAGAATTTCAAACCCTATAAGGGAGTATATTAAAACAAATGACAATCAAGAGTTTATTATTCCCCACTGTATTTCAAACCCTATAAGGGAGTATATTAAAACTAATTAAAAATAAGAGGTTAAGGGCTATTAGGGATATTTCAAACCCTATAAGGGAGTATATTAAAACGGATTTGGTATCTTTATTGTATGACCAAAAAGTCCATTTCAAACCCTATAAGGGAGTATATTAAAACAGCAACAAAATAACTATATTTCGGCGTTTTCTAAAAAAAATAATACATTTTTTTTCCTTAAAATAAGCTTAATCGAAATTTAGTTTTTCAATAAAACTTTGCCAAAAGCCCATAAAATAGGCATTTTAAAGATTTCAAAAAAATACTTAAAAATAGCTTTAAAGAGACTATATTATCTTTAA
>JALWDJ010000028.1 GCA_027014605.1 Campylobacteraceae bacterium | reverse complement strand
GCTTTAGAGATGACACTTACTAAAAATGGTCTAACTAAAAATAACTATAAATTTAATGATTTAGAGTTTTTTCTAAATGGAAATCTTATCTATAAAAATGGAGAGTTTAAATCTTTAGATATTTTACAAAAAAGCTTTAAAGTAGACAGCTTTTGTCCAAATATTAAGGTAAAATTACTCACACCTATTAGGATTAAAAAGAACAATAGGTTTCTAAGAGATGATGTGGATTTAGAGGACATCTTACGCTCTATATATCAAAGAGAGCAGGAGTTTACAACAGGAGAGAGAGTCTATAAACTTGAGTTTGAGCCAAACTATAAAACGGTATTAAAGGCTTTAGTTTATAAACCTCTTTTGCGAAATAGTAATAGACAAAACCAAAGAATGAATATGGACGGCATAATGGGGGAGATGGTTTTTATGGGGTTAGATAATGAGAGTTATAGGCTTTTAAAGCTTGGTGAGATTATAGGAGTTGGGAAGCAGACGGTTATGGGACTTGGGAAGATTGAGGTTGAGGAATTAGATTAAAAATGGAGGATATAGATGGAATGAGTTACTTTAATGATAAAAAGTTTAAAAGCTTAATAGAGAAACCAAAAAATATTGAGCCAATATTAGAAAAGGATATGTGCTTAATTAGTGGTGACTTTTATGGTATTCAAAAATTTATTTTTGATAGGTTATCAACTAAAAATGCTAGTAAAGTCTTAAGAGCAAAGTCAGCTTTTATTCAGATATATACTGAATATCTAGCAAGATATATCTGTTATAAATTAGAGATTGATAAATCTCATATTCTCTCAATGAATGCAGGGAAATTTGAGATTTTAGCTCCTAAAGACAATATAGAACTTAAAGAGATTCAAGATATTATCGATAAATATTTTCTTAAAAACTTTTATGGTCTAAGTGGAGTAATGCTAAGTAAGGTTAGTTGTTCAGAAGATGACTTTAAACCAAAAGAAAATTATAAAAAATTACGAAAAAAGATTATAAATGGTGTAGAGGATAAGAAGTTTCAAAAGTTTAATCTTAAAAATAGTCCAAATCTTTTGGAGTATGATACAGATATTGACAATAAGACGCTTTGTCGTATTTGCAATATCCGAAAGCTAGATGAAAATTTAGATGATAGATGTGAAACTTGTAATACATTTGTGGTTTTAGGAGAAAAGCTTGTCTCTAATAAAAGGTCAGTAACAGCAAAAGAGTTAAATATAAATTTAGATGAGAGGGATTTTGAAATTCTTTTAACTTCTAATATTAAATCGTATGTACTTCGAGCAGGGGATTCTTTTGCTACTTTTGAAACTTTGGCTGAAAACTCTTGCAAAGAGAGTGAAACAGGCATAGAAGCATTAGCCATTTTAAAAGCAGATGTTGACAATATGGGTAAGTTTTTAGAAAAGAGTAGTGTTACGGATAGTTTTGAAAATTTTGATAAGTTCTCTAAAACTATGGATAACTTCTTCTCTATCTACATTCCTCAAATGATGAAAGAGCAGTATCCTGATACCTATACCGTTTTTGCAGGTGGTGATGACCTCTTTTTACTTGGTGCTTGGGACGAAATATTGGAATTAGCAAGAATCATAAGAGAGGAGTTTAAAGTGTTTGTAAAAGATGACACTTTAAGTATCTCTTTTGGTATTGCTATAGCTAAACCTACCACTCCAATTAGTTATTTAGCTGAACATACAGAGAGATTACTTGAAGAGGCTAAAGATATAGATGATGGTAAAGAGGTAGAAAATCCTAAAGATGCTATTTCACTTTTTGGTGAAACGGTTAAGTGGAGTAAGTATTTATCCGTCTATAGTGAGCTTTATGGTCAATTAGAAGCTTTTGAAAAAAACTTAAATACAGCGTTTCTTTATAGATTACTAGAGCTTATAGAAATGAGCAAAAAGGTAAAGTATGACGATGATATTCCATCTACAATATGGAAGTCAAAGTTTAGATATAGCTTTAATCGAAATGTATTAGCAAGAGTAAATAGTACCCAAGATAAACAACAAGCAGAGGTATTGTTAAAGCTTTTAAGTAAGCTTATAGATAGAGAACCAAAAGCTACAAAAATGGTAGTTAATGAATTTATTTACAAAAGGAGAGAGTCATGATAGAGTTAGACTATAAAAAAGACAAAGAGTTGTTTAATAAAACTGCTCAAAAGTGGGCTGAAAAGATTTTTGAAGATAAAGAGTATATAGAGAAAGAGAAAAGAGGAAGAGTAGAGAAAAATTTTAAGAAAGAGCCAATAAAAACTACTCAAATGAGAAAGTTTTATGAGCAAATATTAGAGAGATATAATGAGGTTAAAATAGAGAAAAAAGCGTTTGATGATGTTTTACCATTTATAAAAATGATAAATTCTAAAGTTGAATATGCTTATAGTCGAGAATTAGTAAATAAAAGTTTTAGAAAGATGATGACAACTTCTATTGAACAAATTGAAGATGAAACAAAATTAGAGAATTTCAAACTCTTTTTTGAAGCAGTTATAGGATTTTATAAAGGGAGCAAATAAGATGAAAATAGAAAAATTAACAGGAACAATAGAACTTTTAAGTGGACTTCACATAGGTGGAGGAGATGATACTATGAAGATTGGAGGGATTGATAATGGTGTTATTAAAGATGTCAATACCGACAAACCTTATATACCTGGTAGTTCACTCAAAGGTAAAATGAGAAGTCTGTTAGAGTGGCATATTGGAGTAGTTGGAATTGGAGATGGCAATCCATTTAACTCTAAATTATTAGACAATGCAATTTTTAATAATACACAAGTAAAAAATAGAGCTGAGATTCTTTTAAAACTCTTTGGAGATAAAGAGGGGGCATTTGGAATTACTAGAATAAATGTTGGAGATTGTCATTTAAATGATGAGTCTAAAGGAAAGGTCTTATCAGAAGCAAAATATGAGAATGTGATTAACCGACAAAAGGGAACAGCAGAACACCCAAGACAGACAGAGAGAGTTCCTGCTGGAGTAAAGTTCAATTTTGATATTCGCATAAAAGTATTAGATGGTGATAAGAAAGATGAGCTTATATCTATGGTCAAAGAGGGGTTCAAATTGATTGAGTCTGACTATCTTGGAGGTAGTGGTTCAAGAGGATATGGACGAGTTAAATTTCATTTAAGTGAGTAGGCTATGAAGTTATATAGAGTAAGCATTACTCCTACTTCTGATTTTGCTACTAAGCTTAAAGGAGATACTCTCTTTGGTCAATTCTGTTGGGCAATCTATTATCTTTTAGGCAAAGATAGGTTAGAGGAGCTACTAAAAGATTATCGGGAACAAAGAGAACCATTTTTAGTTGTTTCTGATGGTTTTACACAAGGGTACTTACCAAAACCTAAAATGCCAAGTAGATTTTTAAATGAAAAGAGTGAAGATAAAAAGATTAATCGTAAAAAGATTTGGCTAACACTTAATGATTTGCTCAAAGGAGAGTATGCTAAAGCCAAGCAAGAAAAGGAGATAGGCAGTAGAGATAAACAAGATATGAGTCTGCATAACTCATTAAACTATAAAACATTTCATACAGGTAATGGTTTTGACCCCTATGCACTAGAGGTTATAAGTTTATCGAAGAAAGATATTTACTTTTTGCTTGATGAAAATCAGTTGCTATTTAATGAGTTTAAAGAGGTTTTAACACTTCTTTCCGATATGGGTTATGGTAAAAAGAGTACTATAGGAAAGGGGAGATTTGAGATTGATAAGATAGAAGAAGTCAGTGTAGAGAGTAGCTCAAAAGCTTTTATGACTCTTAGCCCCTTTACTCCTAGTGGCATAAAATGTAAAGAGATTTACTATGACCCATTTACGCGTTCTGGTAAATTTGGAGCTAATAGAGCCTATAAGAGTGCATTTAAAAAGCCTCTACTTTTGGCTGATGTGGCTTCGGTGATAGAGTTTGATAGTATAGAGAGTCATCAATATTTAGGTTCAGCTATTAGTGGATTATCTGATAACCCTAAATATAAAGATACTGTTCATCAAGGCTATAGCATTGTTTTACCACTAAAGGAGTTGAATTATGATTAGAGATAATCTAAATACCTACTATTTAAAGTTAAAAACTATTACTCCCATTCATATAGGAACAGGAGAGGCTTATGAGCCTACTAATTTTGTAATA
>JALWDJ010000027.1 GCA_027014605.1 Campylobacteraceae bacterium | reverse complement strand
CTACAACAGTACCAACTAATACACCTACAACATTACCAACTAGTACACCAACTCCTACACCCATACCAATAGATAATGATTTAAATTCAGATACACAAATAGAAGGAACAGGAGTAGATGGAAAATTAATAAACTCTACTGTATTTTTAGATTTAAATAGAAATAATAAATGGGATGAGGGAGAACCTAAAGAAATAACTGATAAATATGGGAAATATAGTTTTACTTTAACTTCCAATCAAAAAAAAGCATCAAAAACAGGTTATGCACCAATAATTATAATGGGTGGAATAGATAGTGGTACTGCTAAAAAATTTAGAGGACGATTAAGAGCACCTTTAAGTCTTAGAAGACCTAAAATAAAAGTAAATATTACACCTATCACTACAATATTAGCTAATAGTATTGAAGAGGAGATAACTGCAGATAAACCTTTTACAACAGATGAAAATCTTGATAATATTATCAAAAATATTGAACTAAAAATATCTAAAGTCCTTAATATAAATATTTTAAAATTAGGAGCAGATCCAATAGAAGAGGCAGAAAAAGGAGATATATCTCTTTTTAAAATATCTTCACAAATTCAAAAATCTATTGAATTAGCTACTGAACTTATTGATTTATCAAAAACTGGAGGTCAAGAAGAAGCATTTAGTTTTGTATATAAATCTTTTAGCTCAACTATCTTAAATTATAACTCTATGATGGATTTAAATATTATATTTAGTACAATGATTGATTCTAAACTTGATAATAAAATAGATAAAACAACATCAAAAGAATTTTGTAAAAAACAAATCTCAACAATGATTCAAACTAGTTCTAAACTATTTATAGGAAGTTTTAATGTAGAAAAGTTGTCTATCCAGTTAGATAAATTAACTAACTTTATTTCAATTGGTAATTTTTCTTTTAATATAGATAGCTTAATCAATATAGATTATAAAACTATTTATAATTCAAATATATTATCAAAATATATAGATATATCTAATCTTTCAGTAGATCAAATAAATGCTTTTTTTGGTGGAAGATTTGCTTCTATTAATGATTTAGCTAATTTGATAAATATTAATAGCTTTGATGATTTTATATCATCTGTAACCATCCCTAGTAGTGTTGATATTAATAAATTAAAATTGAAAGAGATATCAACTAAAATTAAAAAATATTTAGAGTGGAATAATGGTTATTGTGCAAATGTGTATGTAAAAAATAACAGTCTTACTCCTAATATATGGAATATTGATATGAATATTTCAGGTAAAATATTTGATAGTTGGAATGTTAATATTACAGATAAAAATGAGTATAGTGATACCAATAGAACAACCTTTAAAGCCTCTGGATTATGGTGGAATAACACAGTATTACCTTTTAGTCAAGTTAAATTTGGATATTGTGCATTTAATGATGTGCAAAATGGTAAATTTACTGATGCCAATGAGACAAGTGGTAAATTTAATATTGTTAAGGGCAAAAAGACCTCTTGGGGTGATGGATATTGTGAAGAGGTAAAGATAGAGAATATTTCAAATGATGTAATTGATTGGAAAATTAATAATTTTGATTTAAATAATAGTTCTTATTATGGTTACTACAAATCATGGAATATTAAATATAATAACTCTAATAGTGGAATATTGAAATCAATAGAAGATAAAAATAGTAATGGTTATCTATTACCTAATAGAAACTTCTATTTTAATTATTGTGCAAGTTCCAATCAAGATAATCCATTTATAGTTAATTTATATGAAGATAAAATAAATAGTTGGAGTGGGGAAAGCACAGGTTCATGTAATAAAGTTACAATTAGAAATATAACTCCAAATCCTATCAAAAATTGGAAACTTAATGATTATGATATAGTTGGTTATACTTTCAATACTTGGGATAGCAATTTAACAGATAGTAGTGAACATAAATTATCCGTAGAAGGAATTGCATCTAATCTTAATATCAATAGTTGGGGAAAAACTAGTTTTGGATATTGTGCAACAAATACAAAGCTTAATATAGATAACAAAGCTATTTTAGTAGATAAAGAGTCTGAATATAGTTATAGAAATTGTAAATATATTACAGTTATTAACAACAACAATAATGCTGTAAAATGGAAATATGAAATTAATACTACATCTTCAATTGATTTTATAAATAATGCAGATATAAATGATACTGGAAATAACAATTACATTATTACAGGGAAAGATAATAATTGGAATAAAATTTTAGCTCCAAGTGAAAAAACATCATTTTCATATTGTAAAGGTACAACACAATTAACTAAAATAAAAATAGGTAACGATATTTCTTATGTGAGAGATGATGGATATTTTGGAACAATTACAAAACCTGTGATAATAGCTAATAGTTTTGATGAAATTGATGATAATTTATCTAATTTCTATGATTTTTCGGTAGAAATTAGAAATAGTAATTTGGTAAAAAATGGAACTAAAGATATAAATATTTCAATTATAATTAATAGATTTAATCCATATTATGAAGATTTTATTGATGTTCAACTTTTAGCTATTATACCATTAACTATAACTAAAAAGGAAAATATCGTTACAATAAAAGCAAAAGCAGACTCAAATCTTACATTAATTGCAAGAAAAAGTGATGATTCATTCATTTCCACTACTATTACAAATAGAAATGAAGATATAAAAACAACAACTACAATAAGTGGAAATAAATTTTTTACAATTAAAGCAAGTTCTATATTGAATAGATTTACTAAAGCTTCATCTCATCCAAGAGCTAGTAACTATATAAAAGATATAATATTTAGAAATGTTACAAATGTAAATTCTTATGATGTTTATATACTATTTAGTAATAATACTTTTGATGTAGATAGCCCGATTATTTTAAATAAAGTAAATGGTGGAATGGATGTATCATATCTAATGAGAATCCCAGAAAATAGTGAATTAGATAAAATAGTATTAGGATTAATGGGTACAGATTTAAAAGGTTATTGGGGAATGGTTGATTTAAAAAATAGATGAACAATAAAATATTACTATTATTAATATTAACTATAAATATATATGCAGAGTGTTCAAGTTCATATAGATTTTGGGCTAATAAATTAGCCCATAGTAAAAGTTTAGAACAGTTCTTTATAGATAACTATAGTTGTAAAAAAGAGTTTTATAAATCTCTTAATAGTTCTCAAAAGATATATTTTGATACTGTACTATACCCTTATAGGTTAACTAAGAAGCAATATATAAATAGATGGTTAGCTATTGCTTATGATGATAAGAGCTTTTTTAAAAAGTTTAAATTTTTTAATAACTACTTTACTACACATAAAAATAATATTACAACTCATCAACTACACTGTTTTCAAAAGCAGAGAGGCTTTAGAGACCATGTAGATATAGAGATATTTTATAAAGAGTTAGTTCAAAGAGGTATGCTTAATGATGTATCATATCTATATCCTTTAATTAGATGGAGTTATCAAAATAGTGGAATAGATATGAGGTTAAGTGCTAAAAGGGTAGAGGCAGGAGAGAAAGCATTTGGTATTAAGAGAGGGAAGATAGGTAATAATAATCAATTTGCAAGATATATAGCTCTATTTGATAGAGAGTATAGCAAGGTAGCAAGAGAGTTATCTAAAAAGACTACAATATCTAAACTAGATGCCTATAAACTTTTAGTAATATTGACATATCTTGAGTCAAGAGGAAATATATTTGCAACCTCATCAACAGGAGCTTTTGGTGCATTACAGTTAACTATACACTACTATATGATGTATGGAGAGCCAAATAATCCATTTAATCCAAAATCAAGCATTATAAAACTTGCTAATAAATTTATATATTATAATAGAATTGGTAAGAGTTTAGATGCCTCTGTAATTGCATATAAATCAGGTAGTCTTACTAAGTGTCAAGATGAGGTTAATAGTAGAGATGTAGATTGCAGATACTATAGTGATTTTAAGAGATATATGTATGGTATGGAGGGGTTAAGTAGCCACTCTGAAATTTCTAAATATCTAACAGGAAAAAGCTATATATCAAAAGAGTTAAACTCTCTAAAGAGGTATATAAATCCAAATGGACTTAAATATTATGAGCCATACCAATATGCAGTTTTAAAAGATAGTATATTTAAAAATAGAGCAATAAATAGTCTCTATATGAGTGGAGAAGTTTTTAAATCTCTAGGTAAAATGAAGCGTTCAGATATATATTACCTCCAAGATAGATATGGAGCTAATAGAGTTGGTGTAGTTTCAGATAAAAAGGTCTGCTATTGACTCTTTTTATCTACCTTTGATATATTTTAAATAGTTTAGATTAAATACTACTACAAATAGATATAGCATTAAAAATAGTACCAATATACCCTTTGAATAAGTCAAAAATGGTAGTGGTACATCTGTTAGAGGTATAATCTGTAAGACAGAAGCCATATTTATAATAAAATATGAGAGCATATAAGCTATAAATACACTATTTATTCCATACATAAATTTAAATACCTCATTCTCTCTACTATATAGACTCATAGACTTTTTAAAAGATAGAGATAGTAACATTAGTGCAAATAGCAGTGTTAATACTCCAATATGTCCAAAGATATTACTAAAAAATGCAAAGATAAAATCTGTATGAATTGCTGGTAGTGGTAGAAAGCTATTATCTATAAAGTTTGATGGCAATAGAGAGCTATTTTTAATAAGGAAAATACCTCTTGCTACCTGTTCATATCTATATAGAAAATATTGTGTTGATGGCTCTATCTCCTGAGCAAAAGGGTTAGTCCACATAGCGTATCTAACATTATCTTTTAACTCTAAATGGTAAAATGCAACCATCATTAATAAAACAACTATAGCAATTCCAATAAGCCATATAATTTTTATATTAAAATTATCTTTAAATAAAATAAATAAAATACTTAAAGCTAATACTACTTGTAGTATAGAACCCTTATCTTTAACTACAAATATAGTTCCAAGTAAAAGAATAAAAAATAAAGATAGAGATCCAAGATATGCTACCTTATTTCTACCAAATGAGTGGTGAAATAGAAGAGTAACTAAAAGAAATATGAATAGTTTTGTACTCTCTATAAATACCATTCCCTGCCCCTCTTTTATAAGTCCTACAATAGATAAGATAAATATTGTAGCTAATAAAAAAATACTAGCAAATATAATATGTCTATATATATTATTGTTTATATAATTTCTTGCACTATCTAAAAAAAGATACTTTTTTCCATTTCTTAAAAAGACAACAAATAGCATAAATATAGAAAATATAAATAACTGTTCCCCTAAAAAGACTCCCATAGATTTTGGAATTGAGAGAATATGTGTTGAGGAGTATATACTGCTTTTAAAAATTAACATAAAGAGTAGAAGAGTTATAAAATAGACAATAGTGGCCATTTGAGAGGCTTTTACAATATCTTTAGCATGATATAATATAGTTATAACTACTCCAAAGGTTAACATCATACCATATACAACTATCTCTGTAAATAGACTCCCTTTTGCATATATATTAAATTGATAAAAGTACATAACTGTAAAGTTTATATATGAGGCTAAAAATAGAAAAGCTAAAAGTATTGTAAAATATAGTATAGGATGGATAATTGCCCAATGGTTCTCTCCTTTTGCGTAATCGGTCATCTTTCTTACTATAAAGAATAGAATTGTAGCAAAAGAGATAAATATAAAGGTTGTAACTCCCCATAACCATAATAGACTACTCTTTACAACCCCTACCTTATCTCCTACTACAATATCTGGATATGTTGTTGTAGTATATAGATAAAATAGATTTGTAGGTGAGAATGGATTTAGAGATACATTATCTAATATAATATTATTACCTTTCCTATATATTTTATAATTTGAGTAACCTATCCGTATGAAATCCCCATTTTTTACTCTAGTTCTATCTATATATTTATTATTTTCCTTTAATGTAATTCCTAACTTTTCACCTATACTATTTTGAGTTGGAGAGATATTTTGAAGTAGAAGATTATTAACTATAGCTTTTCTCTTATCTGTTAGTAAAATAAGCGTTCCTATATAGTCACTATTTGGAGAATCTAACTTTAATAAAAGATGACTATTAACTGCTAATTTATTGGTTAGATATGTATGTTTCCCATCATCATCTCCACTTCCAATAGTTACCGATTTATGATTTTCTATTGGAAATTTATAGTAGTCAACAAAACTAACCTTTTTATTTAGTATTAAATCAAAATATAAAAGTGTAATAATAATCCAAGCAAGAGATGTAAGCAGAGCAATTAATATACCATAAGCACTCTTTGTTGTAATATTTCGTTTATTTATATCTATATATATCTTTGTAAAAAAGAGTATAAAGGCTATTAAAAATAGTAAAATAGATACTGAGATAATAAAATACAAACTATATCCTTTTCTATCTAATACTATATATTGAAACTACCTTAAAACCATAAGGTGTAGCCTTTAAAGTTAAAAGAGTATTACTTATACCCTCTGCAACTTTTCCACTTCTTGATACAACTCTATATCTCATTCTCTTTTTTATATCACAATACTCTATGCCATTTTTTCTATATTTATATAAAATATCAAAAGAGATTAATCTAAATCTTCTATGAACCCACTTTTTATTATATCTTACTTTATCTCTATATATCTCTCTATGTGTAACATTTCTAAGAGAAAAATATCTATCTACTCTATAGTTATAAAATGAAAGAAGATGATTAATAGAGCCATGTTCTGCTGTAGGAATAAATTTTAATAGAAAATCTTGAACATTTGCCCTATTAAATGGAGAATTATGAGATAAATTTATATTTTTACCTGGTTGTATCATTCTTCCAAGTGATATATTATTGTGTATGGGTTTAGGAGTATGTATTGCTGTTGGAGTAGTAACTATCTCTATATTTTTATCTTTTGTAGGAGTTGGAGTTGGTGTTATTATCTCTATGCTCTTATCTCTTGTAGGAGTTGGTTCTGGTGTTACTATCTCTATAGTACCATCTTCTGCTATATCCTCCTCATCTTCAATTAGAGGTGATGGAGTAGGTATTGGGGTAGGAGTTGGTGTATCTTTAATCTCTGGTATCTCTAATGGTTTAATCTCACTCTTAATCTCTGGCTCTTCCTCTTTATCTTCTATCTTATTCTGTTTTGGTTTATATGTTGTTACACTTTGAGATTTATTTATACTCTTATCTTTATTTACTATTTTATAGGCATACCCACCTAGAGCTAAAAGTACAATTGCTAATAAGATACCAATAGTTGTAAGCCAAGATTTTGTATTATCCCTCTCTTCTTTTTTAGGTGGTCTTTTAATATTTTTTTTAGGAGACGGTTTAATATCTTCTATCTCTTTTTTATTTTCCTCTTTAAAATTAGTCTGATTTTGGGATAAAAGTTTCTCTATCTCTTCTAAGTCTTGAAATCTCTCTTCAGCATCGATTTTAGTCATTTTAAATAAAATATTTCTAAAACTAGAAGATATATCAAAACTATTTAAAATTTCTATAAATTCACTATCATCAATAAGTCTATCTGTAATATTTGGTAGAGTATCTTCATCATCTGCAATTACTCTACATATTGTCATACCAATAGAGTATATATCGCTAAACTTACCAATAATAGCTCTTTTATTTCCACTAAGTTCAGGTGGTGTATAGATTGGACTCTGAAAAGCAGTAACTGTTGTCATCTGATTATCGATATAGGTTCTATTTGTAGTAAAATCTATTATCTTATATATACCATCTTTAGTTCTCATAATATTAGATGGTTTTATATCTCTATGTAGAATATTTAGATTATGTATCTCTTTTATTCCATTGATAATTTGAAGTAATAAATCTTTTGCCTCATCTTCATTAAATGGTGGAACTTCTTTTAAGTACTTATCTAAATCTACACCATCAATGAACTCCATAACAGAGTAGAGTGTATTATTTTCTTCGAAATATCCATAAGCCTCTACTATATTTTTATTTCTAATTTTTTGTAAAATATTTACTTCAGATATAATATCTTCTTTAATTTTCGTAAAAATTTTTTTTGCTTCAGCTTTATTATATACTGTTTTCCCATCTCTATGTCTAAAAGAAAACTCTCTTGAAAAGAGCTCCTTTATAACAAAAAAGGCATTTAGTCTATGTATATCTTTAACTAAATATACAATTCCAAAACCACCCTGCCCTAAAACTTTAACGACTTCATAGTGTCCACCTATCTTATAACCTATTGATAGATGCTCATTACTCTCATTAGTCATATATTATTCTCCTCTTAATTGAGTTAAATTATTATCTTTTTCTACTACTTCAATATCTTTAGAGACAAAGAGATTTAAAATAAAAAATGTTATAGATGATATAATAATTAAAATAATAATTATATTTTTTAGTTGATTTAATCTATTTGTTATCTTCTTAGCTTTAGTAAATCTTCTATTTGTGGTATAACTTATATAATATTTTTCTCTCTCCTCCGTTGGTTCATCTTCATACTCTTCATATATATCATCATCTACATCTATACTTGATGAGACTTTAGGAGAGTATCTAATAATAGTTACATTATCTGTAGGTATTGAGTTATATATATCTATTTGTAACTTATCTATAGGTTTAATAAAAGTCTCTTTGTTAATATCTATCTTCTCCCAAAAGCCATCACTACATAGAAGTAATCTGCTACTATTATAAAGTATAGAGTGCTGTGTAAATATATTCTCTTTTTTTAGATTTCTCTTACCTAAAGTAAAAGCTAAAAGACTTTTATTATACTCTTCTTTCTCATTTTGAGTTATTTTATTGGAGCGAAATAGTACCTCTCTTACAGAGTGGTCTTGTGTTATCTGTCTAACCTCTAAACTATTATCTAGTTCATATATTCTACTATCTCCAATATGTGCAATATATAGATTTATCTTATCTATAATAAGTGCAAGAGACAGTGTTGTACCTATTACAGCAATATTATGTTCACTTGCATACTCTACTACCTTATGGTTTGCAAGATATAGTGTATCTCTTAATAGATTTAATATAGATTGATGATTACTAAATTGATTATTTTGAATGCTCTCTTTTAAATCATTAATAATAAAATCAACTGCTAATTTACTAGCAACCTCTCCAGCCTCTCCTCCACCAACACCATCAGCTACAATCAATACAAGGGTATTATTTAATTCAAGATAACCTAAATAGTCTTGATTTTGAAGTCTTGTTAAACCAAGAGTAGAAAATAGCTCTACTCTATAATCATCTCTATCTATAGTTTCATCAATAACATCTCTTATATCATAATCAAAAATAGATAGAAGTATTTTTGGTTCATCTTCTCTTAATTTTAATACTTTATATAAAAATTGATAAATTCGTGGCTCTTTTATTCTTATATTATCTAACTCTCCTCTATATTTAGAAATAGTTAAATCATTATATAGATAGAGTCCCAAAATATATGTAATAGTTTTATTGTTAAAAGAGTTATCAATCTCATTACTAATATTATTCTTCTTATCTACCAATTTGATTAGTTTTCTAGAAATACCAATTTTATTGTTAAAATTTATATCCTTAAAACTATTAGGTGGGGTACCATTTTTTATCCAACTCTTTAGGTATGCTTTTATCTCTTCTATTAATATATTCACAATTCTCACTTATTAATTAATATGAAATGTTTAATTATAATTATACTCTGTAGTTACTATATTATCGCTTTTGATAATGAAAGTCAAGGAAGATATAGTGGAGATAATCTCCACTATAGAAAAATTAGTTTGTGTTATTACTCTCTGTAGTATTAGTTTCGTTTGTAGAGTTATTTTCTGTTGTTTTAGGAGTATTTTCCTCTTTCTCTTTAACTTCACTCTCTTTTTTAGCTTCTGATACTGAGCTTTTTAATTCATCATACTTCTCTTGAAGTTCATCTAGCTCATCTTTCAAATCATCTTTATCACTTTTAATATCTTCAATAGCTTGACTATTTGCACCATATTTATATACTAAATCACCACCATCATGCCCTTGCTTAAGTGTTACTGCTGTAAATCCAATCAATATAAATAAGAAAAATAGTCTTGCTATAATATTTGAAAAAAGCATAAATAGCAACTTAAGAACAACTAAAGCTAAAGAACCATAAACAATATAAACTCCTAATAATTTATGCTCTTTTAATTCAGCTTGACCTGCACTTGATAGTGCTGAAAATGCCTCTTTTCCATCAGTTAAACCTGTAAAATATGCTCCAGCCATTATAACTGCAATAACTAAAATTAAAAAAAGTGAAAAGACTGATAATGCTCTCTTTTTAAAGAAAAGATTTATAAACTCTAGTAATACAACTACAATAGGTATAGCAATAGCAAAGTGTACTATTGCAGGATGAAGTAAAACGGGTATATCTATTGGTAATTCAATAGGAATTGTTAGATTAGGCAATGACATATAATCTCCTTATTTCATTAAAAATTTAAATTATTATAACTAAAAAATATAATTTTATATATTAATTTTTTAGAATTATAGAAATTTTTTAAATCTTAACTACCTTTTTAGTCAAGATTTTATATATAATAAATCCAAAAAATAGTGTAATCGATATAGAAAAATAGATAGGTATAGATTTCATAATAACAAATGTAACTATTAAAATAGATAAAAGTGTAGGAACTTCATTATATGCTCTAAAAAACTGTCCATCTCTATAACACTTATCCTCTTCTAATATCTTTCTAAAGTGTCCCATACTAAATGAGTATGCAATCAAAAAAACTAAAACTACCAATTTTGCTATCATCCAACTCTGTTTTAATAGTGAAGGATTAATATAAAGAAGAGTTGCACCACTAATAATTGTACCCCACATAGCAGGAACTCCAATAACTTTATAGATTTTCTCCTCTTGAATTTTAACCACTTTTACAAAATCTCTTTTATAGCTATACTCTTGATGATATACAAATAGTCTTGGCATATAAAATAGAACCGCCATCCATGATAATACAGATAGGACATGAAACGCTAATATTGGCAAATAATACTCTTGCATAACTATTCCTTTTTTTTAAGCTAATCATAGCTTTTTTTAATAGTAAAATCAACAATTTCATACGAATTATCATAAAATTTTCTCTTATATACAATAATATCATAATAGTTTTTTACTACAAGTCTTTTATCAATACCAAATATAGCTATTTTAGTTTCATCTGATTGGATATATACTCCATTTTTAAATCTACTTACTACTTGAACTCTTTTTAAAGCTATTGGTAATTCTATATCTTTTTCTAAAAGCTCTCTAATAGAGCCTAATCTAATATTACAGTTATCTTTAATATATGCTTTGGTAGAAAACTTAGCATAAACTGCTAAGTGGTCAGAGTAGCCAACTCCTTTATGTTTCCCTTTTTTATATTGCCATCTCAATATATAGCCTCTCTTATGAAAAAGATATTTTCTCTTAAAGACTCCAAATGAGTTATTGATATAGTCTATATTTTTTCCATTAAGTAGAGAGTATGGGATAATAATTGAGTCTAAAGGCTCTTTTTTACCATAGAAGTTATAGCTCCATCTCTGATATATAGAAAGTTCTAACCATAGATTATAGTGTTCAAAATCATCACTTTTTATATTACACTCTCTTTTTAGATTAAAAAATCTATATCTATTAAAGTTACTATTAAAATCACCTAATATTATATATTCACTATATTTAGGTAGTTTTAATAATCTATCTCTTAAGCTCTTAGCTGATAATTCTCTTTTATTATTTGGTGATTTTTTCGAATTCCAGTGATTTACAAAGATATATAGAGGATTTTTATCTATTGTAAATTTTACCTCTAATATATCTCTAATAGAGTCTGCAACCACAATATCTCTATAATTTTCTATCTCTATTTTAGATAGGAGTGCTACCTGAATAGCACTATTTTTTGTGTGAGTTATGGCACTATATCTATAGTTGCACCCATAGAATTTAAGTGATTTCTGTAGTAATCTTAGGGCATTTTTATTTTCTATCTCCTCTAAACCTATAATATCAGCGTTAAGTTCACATATAACTTCAGATATATCTCTTAATTTTATATCTAATATAGATGTTGTCCAATTATGCCTATTTGGAATATACTCCTGATATTCAGTCCCATTATATCTCATATCAAATAGGTTTTCTACATTATATGAGGCTATCTTTAGTTCGGTTGAGTTTAGAGCATATATCCATATGGATAATAGAATTATCTTTTTAATTTAGCTAATTTCTCCTTTAAGATAATTTTACCAGCCTCAACACCATTTTGGTTATATGTATCTATATTTAGTAGATGTCCAACTAGTGATGTTAATAACTCATAATAGTATATCAACTCTCCAATACTCTTCTCATCTACTCTTGGTATAATAACCTCATCAGTTGGTATCTCTTTCTCATTTAATAGAGCCTCAATAATAGAGTCACACTGCATATTTATTAAATCACCAAACTCTATACCATTTAATATATCTAAAGCCTCTAAATGGGGTAGAGTTATATCTGGAATTTTAAGTGTTGGTTTATGCTCTTTTATCTTTATAAATGTGACACTCTTATCTCTCTTACCCTCCATAATAAGTTGTAAAAATGAGTGTTGGTCTTTTGAGCCTATAAGCCCTATTGGAGTTAGTCCAATATTTAAGATTGAATTTTTCTGTATCTTTCCTAAACTCTCACCCCATAGTTGAACATACCACTCTGTAAAATATTTTAACCCTTCAGAGTATGCAAATAGAGTATTGATACTATATTGTTCATGATTTTTTGCATAAAATATAGCTTTATTTAATAGAATTGATTTTATCTCTCCATCTTCAAAGAATGATTTTTTAATCTTTTTTGCACCCTTTAGTAGAGCTTTAATGTCTATGCCACATAGAGCTAATGGAACTAATCCAACTGCACTAAGAACTGAAAATCTGCCACCAACAGTAGATGGTATATAAAATAGTTTTGAGCCTATAGATTTAGCAAATCTATCAAGATTTGAGCCTTTATCTGTTATAATCGTATAGCTATCTGATTTTTGATTTTTCGCATAGATATATTTAAACACAGATATTGTCTCAACTGTTCTGCCAGATTTACTTATAACTATAAAGTGAGTCTTATCCATATCTATCTCTTTTATCAATTCAGAGATATTAAGTGGGTCTGTACTCTCAAAAAAGAGGAGTCTTCTTTTCATATCTTTGATTGGTTTTAAAAAACTATATATTGCTTTTGCTCCAAGTGAGCTACCACCAATTCCAAATACTACAATATTTTTTATTTTTCTATCAAAACTATCTGCATACTCTAAAATAGAAGATATATCTTGTTTTGGTAGATTATAGTAACCAATATATTTTTTCTCCTCTTTAATACTATTAAATAGCTCCTCTTTAATATTCTCTAAATTATCTAAGTTATTAAAATATAGTCTATTCTTCATTTAAACTCTCTTTTGCCTCTTGAATTAATCTATTTATACTCTCTTCATAATCTTCTGCACTATCTATATCTTTTGCCTCAAAGCGAGTTACAAGTAGAGGTGTAGTATTACTAGCTCTAACCAATCCCCAACCATTTTCAAAATTTATTCTAACTCCATCAACAGTTATAATATCTCTTATTTTAGGTAGATATGTAGGTGGGGTTTGAAGTAGCTCTTTAATCTTGTTAATGATTTTAAACTTCTGCTTATCTGTTGTCTCTACCTTTATCTCTTCTGTTGAAAATAGCTTTGGAAGAGACTCTATCTCTCTATCTATATCTATGCCACTATTTATAAGCTCTAACATTCTAAGAGTTGCATATATCGCATCATCATAACCAAAATATCTATCTTTAAAGAAGATATGTCCACTAACTTCACATGCTAAATCTGCATCAACTTCTTTCATTTTAACTTTTAGATTAGAGTGTCCCGTCTTATACATAATAGCTTTAGCACCTCTCTTCTCTAACTCATCATACATAACTTGTGAACATTTAACTTCACCAATAACAGTTGGATTTTCCATCTTCATAGCATATAGAAGTGCCATCTGGTCACCTTTTATATTATGTTTATGAGTCAATACTGCAATTCTATCTGCATCACCATCATAAGCAAATGCAATATCTCCACTCTCCTCTAAAGCTCTTCTAACATCTATTAAATTCTTTTCTACTGATGGGTCTGGGTGGTGATTTGGAAATGTTCCATCTGGCTCTACAAATAGAGCTTTATAATCTAACTCTAGCCCATTAAATATATCTATAATAACAGTTCCTGCAACTCCATTACCACAATCTATAATTATCTTCTTATCCATACCCTTTAAGTTGGAGAACTCTTTTAACATATACTCTATATATGGAGTTTTTACATCAATCTTTTTAGCTGTAGTATCTGTAGGGATTTCTATTTCACTATTTGCTATTATCTCATCACCTAAACTATAGATATCCTCTCCAAAAAATGGAGATTTATCTATAGTTATCTTAAATCCATTATACTCACTAGGGTTGTGAGAGCCTGTAATCATTATAGAGGCATTAGGACTAATTCCATCAAAAGCTATATAGTTAGAGAAGTAGTTAACAGGGGTAGCTACTAATCCCATATCTAAAACTTTACAACCTGACGCATTTAGCCCACTTGTTAAGTAGTCTCGAAGTATTGGGGAGTGACTTCTAGCATCATATCCAATAGCTACAACTCTATTTCCTCCAACTCTCTGTCCTAAAAAATATCCTATAAGTTTTACACTCTGCTCATTTAACTCTTTTTCAAAAATACCTCTTATATCATATTCTCTAAATATTGTTTTCAAAATATAGCCTCTTTTTTATGAAATTATAGCTCATTTAATAAAAAATTAAGCTTTATTTGTCTATAATCTCATTCCACAAACAAATAGTTGGACAGATGGGTGAGCTGGCTGAAACCACATCCCTGCTAAGGATGCGTACGGGTAACTGTACCGAGGGTTCGAATCCCTCTCTGTCCGCCACATTTTTCTCCTTTTATTTTATTTTTAAAAAAAAATAATATAATCCTTTAAAAAAATAAAGGTTCTTTTTGGAAGATACATTAACAGACTTGACTACTTGGGGTTATCTAGCCCTCGCATTTTTTTCATTTGGTGGTTCACTTGTAGTTGTTGCTGCTGCTGGAGTTCTATCTTACATGGGAGAGATGAACCTATTTATCTCTCTAGCTATTGCAATATTTTTTAACTATATTGGGGATATGTTTCTATTTTATCTCGGTAAGTATCATAGAGATGATATTAAACCATATTTTGAGAAGCATAAAAGAAAAATTGCTCTATCTACTCTAATTATGCGAAAATATGGAGTTTTAGCAATATTTATACAGAAGTTTCTATATGGTATTAAAACACTAGTTCCTATCTCTATGGCACTATCAAGATATGATTTTAAAAAGTTTGGATTTTATAATATATTTGCATCTATACTCTTTGTAACAACAATTATGTTACTCTCATACTATGCAGGTGGAACAATAGAAGTTCTATTTAATAAATTTCAATCCTATCCATGGATTCCATTTGTAGTACTTATAATTATTATAGGTGCTATATGGTATGCTATGGAGCATTTTACAAAGGTTAAAAAATGATAATTCTTATTAGACATGGGGAAACCGTTTGGAATAGAGAGGGGAGATTTCAAGGAAGATTAAACTCTCCTCTAACCGAAAAAGGGCGATTACAAGTAAAAGAGAATGCTATAAAATTAAAGGGCATAGTATCTAAAGATATAAAAATATTCTCTTCACCATTAGGAAGAGCTAAAGAGACAGCATATATTATATGTGATGAGTTGGGTATTGATAGAGATAAAATTATATTCAATAAAAGAATTATTGAGTTTGATTATGGTATCTTTGAGGGAAAAAGGAAGATAGATGTTATAGATACTAAAGAGTTTAGAGATAGAGAGGCTAATAAGTGGTACTATAAGATAGAAAATGGTGAGAGTTATGAGATAGTATCTAAGAGAGTAAAATCATTTTTAGATACTATAAGAGATGAAGATGAGGTTATGGTTATTGCTCATGAGATGGTAAATAGAACTATTAGAGGGATATATTGTAACTACTCAAAAGATAAAACTCTAACTCTTAGACAACCTAATGATACTATTTATCTTCTTAGTGGTGGAGAGGAGAAGTTACTTCTGTAACTCCACTATGAATATTTGATAAGATATTATCTAGTTATAGATATATCATTAGGGTGTTCTTGATCAATAAGTGTATCTTCAAACTTATCCCCATTAATAGCTTTTGCATTATCCATTAATACAGGAACAAATAGGAGTGATACAAATACAGCTGCAACTGTTCCAGAGATAAGTGCAACTCCAAGTCCTCCAAATATAGGGTCACTTGCAAGTAGTGCTGAACCTAAGATAATAGCAACTGCTGTTAACATAATAGGTTTTGCTCTAGTAGCAGTAGCTACTGCAATTGCCTCTTTCTTCTCCATACCATGCTCTGCCATAAGACTCATTGCAAAATCTACAAGAAGTAGAGAATTCCTTGAACTAATACCCATTAAAGCAATAAATCCAATAAGTGAGGTTGCTGTTAAGAAAAATGTCTGTTGTGTCACTTGGTCTGCTACCCAGTGTCCTACAATTACTCCAATTAAAGATAAGAATGAACCAATTAATATAATCCCACTAATACTAAAGCTCTTATAGTAAATTACTAATAAAAAGAAGATAAGAACTAAAGCAGCAATAAATGCAGCACCTAAATCTCTAAATGTATCAAGAGTAACTTTCATCTCTCCATCCCATCTAAGTAAAAACTTCTCTCCAGTTTTCTTATTTGTTAGATATAAGTCAAACATATAAGTAGAAAATCCAGCTTTTTCAACTATATAGTTTTTAGAGAAATGCTCTATCATCTTCTCTCTTGCATCAAGTAGGGGATAGACTTGTGATACCATATCAGTCTCTGCTATAACATTAATACTTCTTTTTAAATCTTTATGCATAATCATAGGCTCTGATTTAACCTTTTTAATATCAACAACCTCTGTTAATGGAACCATCATACCTCTCTGGTTCATAAGATTTAACGATGTTAATTTTGAACGAATAGCATCTTTACTACTATTACTTAATCTTTTTGTTTTATCACTAAGTACTAAAAATATAGGAATTTGGTCAGAGTGATTTTCAGAGTTTTTAGTAGCAATAATCATACCTTCAAATGATAAATATAAAATATTATTAACCTGCTTTATTGATAATCCACTTCGTGCAATCTTATCTATATTTGGAATAAGTTTATACTTATCATATATCTCATCAGCCATTACATCGACATCTACTAATCCATCTGTTTTAGATAAGATATTGGCTACCTCTACAGCTAATTTTCTACTCTCTTTTATATTATCCCCTTGAACCTCTACAACAATGGAAGCTAAAGTTGGAGGTCCTGAAGGTTGCTCTATAAGTTTAATATTTGTACCTTTTACAATATTGCTACATTTTTTATCTATAATTGGTCTTAATCTTTGAGTCATAAGAAAAGAGGGTTCATCTCTTGTATGTTTATCTGTAAGATTTACAGATATTTCTGCTACATTTTCAGTTCTCTTCATACTAGCACCCTTAACAAGTCCAGCATAATCTAAGGGTATTCCTTGAGCATAAAATACTGATATATTTTTAATCTCTTTCTCTTTCATTAAGATATTATCAATACATTTTGTAACCTTTCTAGTCTGCTCTATTGAGCTACCTGTTGGAGTATCTACATATATTGAGTAGGTATTATCACTCTTTCCAGGTAACATTTTAGCTAAAACTAATTTTGTTGGAAACATCATTAATGATGCAAAAAAAGCTACTGCTGTTAACAATATAACCAAAGTCTTTTTAAACCTACTATTTATTATATTGTAGATAAATCTTGCAAATCCACTCATTAACTCCCCTCCTTATTGTCTCTTTTTTTACTATGATGTTTATGGGTTGGTTTTTTTAATAACTTTAAACTTAAATATGGTGTAAAGATATAAGCTACCACTAAAGATGCAAATAGAGCTACTGGAACATTTAATGGGATTGGCTTCATAAATGAACCCATCATTCCTCCAACAAATGCCATAGGAACCATTGTCATAATAATAGCTAGAGTTGCAATATTAGTAGGAGCACCAACCTCATCAGTTGCCTCAACTAATAACTCCTCCATAGATTTACTGTCAGCATCATGAGAGTGTAAGTGTCTATGGATATTTTCAATTACAATAATTGCAGCATCAACTAAGAGTCCAAGAGATAAGAGGAATGCAAAGAGTGTAATCCTATTCATTGTTTGACCTGTAATAAAGGCAATAAATAGAGTAACAGCTAAAATGGCAGGAACAGTAAATGTTACAATAATAGACTCTCTCCAACCTAAAGCAAATACAAGCATTAGAGCAATAATAATAATTGTAATAATTAGATGGTGCATAAGCTCATTAACAGCTTCATTTGCTCTCTCTCCATAATCTCTAGTTACAATATATCCTATCCCCTCTTTCTCAAACTCTGTCTCATGTTCTTTCAACATCTCTTCCACATCTTTTGCAACAAAAACTGCATTTGTACCTGCTAATTTAGCTACGGTAAGAGTAACTTGAGGTATCTCTTTTTCAAATGAATTTTTTATATTATTATCTTTTCTTTTAATAAGTCCTACATCTTGAAAATTCTGTTTATCAATTCCTGCCTCAACTTTAGCAACATCCCGTAAATATATAGGTGAGCCCATATAGTTAGCTACCATTACATTCTTAACATCTTCAACACTTTCAATAGCATTAGCAACACCAAATATGGTTAACTTTCCATCTTTTGTTCTACCCTTTACATCGGGAACATTTACAGCTAATGATTGTACTGCCATCATAATTTGTCCCATAGATAGATGATAAGCTGATAGTTTTCCCATATCAACTTCTATATTATACTGTTCTTTATGAGCACCCTTTAGAGTTGTTTTTGCTACATTTTCAATTGCATTAATCTTCTGTTGTATCTTTTTTATTCTCTCAACAAGTTCAGTTGTAGAGAGCAAAGAACCCTTTTTCTTATAAAAAGCTAAAGTCATAATTGGAACATCAATATCTATATCAAAGGGTTTAATAAGTGGTTTCATAACACCTTTTGGCATCTTATCCATATTTTGCATTACTTTATCATAGAGTTTTAAGTTAGAATCCTCCCTATCCTCTCCAATATAATACATAACATTTACAATACCAACATTATCCATAGCCATTCCATAGATATGTTCAATTCCTCTAATTTCTCTAAGTTTTCTCTCTAAAGGTTTTACTATAATATTCTCTACTTCACCAGGAGTAGCTCCTGGCATTGCTACAATAACTGCACCTCCTGATATTGCAATTTGTGGGTCTTCTTCTCTTGGCATAGTTGTAAGTGCAATCCAACCAAGTGCAAGTAGAACAATTCCTAAGACTGCTGTTAATGGATTTTTTAAAAAGCCTTGAGCTAGTTTTCCTGCTACATCTTTTACTTTATACTTTTTTCTCTTTCCCATTATTGCCCTTTTTCTACTATGTGAACATTAGCATACATACCTGGATATACTGATTTTCCTTTAGTTGGAAATCTAATTTTCATTTTAAATTTATGTGTCATTGGATTAGAGTTTGGAATAATTGAGTAAATTTTACCTTTTGTTTTAAATCCAAGAGATGGAATAGTTATATCTACTTTTTTACCCATATTCATATATTTAATATCATTTTCTGCAATCTCAACCATAATACTAAGTCTGCTAAGGTCAGTAAGTATTACCCCAGGCATTCCAGGAATTGCCATCTCCCCTTCATTTAATTTTTTAGCAATAATAACACCATTGTTTGGAGCTCTTAATTTTAAATAATTATATTGGTTCATAACCTCCTTTTTCATAGCTCTAGCTTGAGCTACTTGCTTTTTTGAAATTTTAACCATATCTTCTAAATTTCTAGCCCCTAGCTCTAAATTCTCTAAATCATATTTAGATACCATACCCTTTCTATATAATCTTCTATATCTACCTAGATTTAAAAGAACATTATTATATTGATTTTTATTCATCTGTAAAGCTAACTCTGCTTGTGATATACCAAGTTCAACCTGCTCTCTCTTGGCATCAATCTCTTTTGAATCTATTTGATATAAAAGTTGTCCTTTCTTTACAATCTCACCCTCACTTACTAACATCTTTTTAACAATTCCCATATATCTGCTAGTAATCATCTTTTGATTATCTGAAATTACAGAACCACTTAAATTTAACTCTATTGCATTTAGATAACTAACTACCAATATAGATGCTACCATTAATCTTTTCATATTGTCTCTCCCTCATTTATTATACTTTTTAACTTAAATACCTTTGTGTTTCTATCATTTTTAGCTTTGAGTAATTTAAGTAGAACCTCAAGACTTTTTGACTGCTTAATTAAAACATCAGAGATAGATTTTATTCCCTCCTTATACTCTGCTCTATATGTCTCATAAACCTTATTTGCAAACTCTAACTGTTTCTCAAGACTTGTTATATCTGCCTCCTTACTCTCAATCTGAGTTAGAGTTTTTCTAACTTTAAGATATATACCCTCTTTTGCTAAATTTACCTGCTCTTGAGTCTTAAGATATTCTGCTTTTGCTTTTTCCAAATTATTTTTATTGATATTTCCATCAAAGATATTCCATTTTGCCTGAACCCCCACAGTATAAAAATCTTTATCTAAAAATTTATTTAAGGGAGTATTATCAGCACTCCCATACTCTGCCATAGCACCAACTGTTGGTAGAAGATTTGATTTTTGAACTTTAATCGACATCCCTCTTATCTTTAGACCAAGTTTAGCCTTTTGGATATCTAAATTACTAGCTTGAACCTCCTCTTTTACTATTTGTGGAGTTGGTGGAGCATCACTAATTGGTTGAATAGATTTCACATCTTGATTTAATAAAAAAGATAAATATTGATATGCCAATTTTTTATTAAAATTAGCTTGAGATAACATACTAGCCACTTCAGATTTTCTAGCTTCAACTTCAAGTTGATCTATCTCTTTAGCATAACCCTCCTCCCTCATACTTGCTACAATCTCCTCTAATCTATCTATATTAGAGATTATACTACTAAGATTTTCTATATACTCATTAACTAATGATATATCATAAAATGTCTTTTTTACTTGAAATATCTTTTCATTAAGTAGTTTTTTTGTATCAAGTCTGCTCATTAACTCTAAAGATTTAGTAATTTTTCTATATTGTTCTAGCTTACCACCTGTATATAAAGGTACCATATAGTTTAATGTTGTCTGAAAATGGTTTCTAGCATCAGGATTATTTAGCCTATTAGGAGGGTCTGTATACATCCTCCCAGCAGCAGCCATATCCCCCTTTTGAGCAGCTCCCATATTATTCATAAACTCCTCTGCTCCAAAATCACCAAATGTAGCCTCCCTACTCTTTAGCTTAAACCCAAAAACATTCCCTGCATCATTGGAGTATGCATCTTTAATTGTAATATCAAATTTACCAAAAGAGTGACCTTTTGCAATATTTGCTTCATACTCCTTTATCTGCTCATTAAATTTAGAGATTTTTAACTCTAAATTATCTCTCTTCATTAACTCCAATGCCTCATCAAGAGACAAATTTTCTAATGCCGTACCCTCATCAGCTTCTAATATGCTAAATAGCAATAGTAGAACCATAGAGAGTATTAAAAATTTTTTTCTACCCATTATTATCCTTTCGATATGAAATAATACACTATCTTTATCAATAGAATTATTAAAGTGATAGCTTTAATTAAAAATAATTATACCTATAAATATTAATTGAATAATTAATCTTTATATTAATAATAAAAAAAGTAAATAAATAAGGGTTTTTTTATCAAAAATACTCACTCAACTTTAGTAAGTATTTTTAATTATGTGTTAAATTGAGACACTAGTTACACTAAGACATGTTTCTAAATGTGACAACTCTTTAAGAAGTTTTTCTGTAATATTCCCATCAACTTTTACAACAGCTAAAGCTTGTGAATTTTTATCTCGTCCAAGTCTAAAATCAGATATATTAATCCCATTATTAGCAATAATTCTACCTACATCACCAATAACTCCAGGAACATCCGTATTTCTAAATAGTATCATTTTACCTTTTGGTTCTAAATCTAATTGATAATTATCAATCTCTATAATTCGTTGTATATCTTCACCAAAAACAGTACCACTTATCTTAAAGATAGAATTTAAAGTTGTTAACTTAATAGAAATTTTATTTGCAAGTCCAGAGATATTTTTTTGCTTATTTTTTTCAATTTCTATACCTATATCCTTTGCTACAAACTCTACATTTACATAGTTTACACTATCTTCAAGAGACTCTTTTAAAATTCCAACAGTAGCAAAAGTTGTTAAAGAGTCAATATAATCTGAAACCTTACCCTCTGTAGTAATTTTAATCTTTTTAATTTTATCTCTAGTAACTTGAGCAGACATATGTCCCATTTTCTGAATAAGCTCAAGATATGGTTTTAAAAATTTAGGTAAATCACTCTCTTTAATAGGTAAATTTAGTGCATTAGGATAGGCTATACCTTTTGCACTAGCAATAGCACTCTCAGCAGCTTGAATTGCGATATTTTGTTGAGACTCTTTAGTATTTGCTCCTAGATGAGGTGTTACAGTAACATTATCTAAATCTAAAAGTGGATGAGTGGTTGCAGGTTCTTTACTAAAAACATCAATACCTGCCATAGCGATTTTATCACTTTTAAGACCTTCTAATAGAGCATCTTCATTATATAATCCACCTCTAGCACAGTTAATTAAAACTACACCATCCCTCATTTTAGCTATCTCTTCTGAACTAATCATATTGATTGTCTCTTTAGTCTTTGGAGTATGAATTGTAATAATATCGCAATCTAATATATCATCAAAATTAGTAGTATAGGCAATATCAAGGTCTGTAGCTTTACATGGGTTAATATATGGGTCATAAGTAATAACATCCATCTCAAAAGCTTTTGCTCTTCTACCCACTCTTGAACCTATATTTCCAAAACCTATAATTCCAAGTTTTTTATCTTTAAGTTCTGTTCCATACCAATCTTGTCTTCTCCATACTCTATCTTGTTTTAGATTATTATGAGCATACGGAAATTTTCTTACACAAGATAACATATGTGTCATAGTAAGTTCAACTGCAGCAATAGTATTTGCAGTTGGCACATTCATTACAACAATACCTTGCTTACTACAGCCATCTATATCAACATTATCTACACCAACTCCTGCTCTAACTATTGCTTTTAATTTTTTGGCATGGTCAAGGAAAAAGTTATCAACATCAGTCGAAGAGCGAGTAATAGCAACATCAGCTTTTGGGATAATTTCTTTAATAAGCCTATCTTTAGGCTCATCAGCAGAATTTATCAACTCTATTTGAGGATTACTAGCAAGTATATCTAACCCTTTTTGATGAATATGGTCACATACTACGATTGTTAACTTAGGCATATTAACTTAAAATCCTATCTATTTTTTAATTGAGCTTTAAATACATCACCAAGAGTCATACTATCATCTTGTTCTTTATTTAATTGTTCTAATGCTTCTCTCTCTTCTTGTCTAGCTAATCTTCTCACAGATACTCTAATTCTATCATTTTTAGCATCAATGAAGCTAATAACAGCTCGTATAGTCTGTCCTTTCTCTATATCATCAAATTTAAGTGGTCCAAGGTCATCTAGTCGTAGAAGTGCATCAACTCCATCTTCTAAAGAGATAAAAATACCAAAATCTTTTTTATCTTTTACTTTTCCCTCTACAATATCACCATTTTTATGATTTTTAGCAAAGATAGTAATAGGTGATTCTTCAAGAACTTTTTTACTAAGAGAAACTTTTCCATTTTCTCTATCTATCTTAATAATTTTTACAGTAACCTCTTCCCCTTTTTTAAGAGAATTTTTTGCATTTTTTGATTTATCCCAAGATATCTCTTGATTATGAAGTAAACCTTCAATAGCACCAATTTTTACAAATGCACCAAATTCTGTAATAGAAGATATTTTTCCTGTTATAATATCACCAACTTTATTTGCTGATGCAAATTGGTCAATAGGTTTAGGCAAGAGAGTTTTTCTACTTACTCTAAGTCGTCTTTGAGCCTTATCTATCTCAATAATTTCCACATCAATCTCATCACCTATTTTAATATAATCTTTAGGATGTTTTACATTTTTATCCCATGATATTTCAGACACATGTAAAAATGCCTCTAAATCCTCTCCAAGGTCAACAAATGCTCCATAAGGCTCAATATTTGATACAGTTACATTAACAGTATCTCCAGCTCTTAGCGTATTATCTATATCTTTCCAAGGGTCAATAGTAGCATCTTTGATAGATAGTGATAGATGTCTCTTCTTTTTATCATAATCAATAGCAATTACATTAACTTCATCACCTTCTTTATAATATTTTGAAGGATTAACAGGTCCTTTATGAGATATTTGAGAATAGTGAACTAATCCATCCATTCCACCTACATCTACAAACATACCATAACTTGTAATCTTTTTAATAACTCCACGAACAACAGCATTATTCTCTAAAAGTTTATCTACAATCTCTTGTGTCTCAGCCTTTTCTCTCTCAATAAGTTCTTTTCTTGAGACAATTACACTCCCTTTTTCTTTATCTACTTTTACAATAAGAGCTTTTACTTTTTTACCTATGGGATTAATCTTAGGAGAGATATATGAGAGTGTTTTTGGCATAAAAAACTCCAATCCAGATACATCTACAACAAAACCTCCCTTATTTTTTTTAGTAATAATCCCCTCAATAACATACTCTTCATCTTCATCATACTCTTCTATAAATTCAGCTAAAGCAGCTCTCTTTTCTGCTAATTCGTAAGATATACTCGCTCTCTCACCTCTAAATCCTGTAATTACTACAGAGATAGTCTCTCCCACCTCAAACATAATATTGCCATCTTCATCTCTAATTTGGTCAAGAGACATAAATGCTTCATTTTTCCTACCTATATCAACTACTACTTGATTGTCATCCTCATCAATTCTTACAATAACACCATCTACTAAATCACTATTTGAATCTGATTTCTTAAACGACTCCTCTAGCATCGCTTTAAAATCAACATCTTCCACTTCGATATCTTCGAATTTCATACTTACTATTCCTTGCCTAGCCTAATTTTGAGCTAATTATACAATATTTTTTTTAATACGAAATGAAAAGATATATAATAAAACTATTTTATTTCATTAATTCGCTTAATAACATTTTGAACTATCCAATCGGGTGTAGAAGCTCCTGCTGATATACCACAAAGCTCTTTATCTCTAAACCACTCCTTTCTTAATTCACTCTCATTTTCTATTAAATAGCTATCTTTACAACCTCTACTAGCAATACTATGAAGTTGTTTTGTATTTGATGAGTGTTTGCCTCCAATTACTATCATAACATCAGCTCTTTTAGCTAACTCTTCAGCCGCATCTTGATTTTCAAATGTGGCATTACAGATAGTATTAAATACTCGAACCTCTTTATGTTTCAAAATTAAAGCATTTACTATCTTTAAAAAATCTTCAGGTTTTCTAGTAGTCTGTGCAACAACTGCAACTCTACCCCTTAGAGGTAATTTCTCTAATTCATCTTTATCTAAAACAATATAAGCATCTTCTCCCTCTGCATAACTAACAACACCCTTAATTTCAGGGTGATTTTTGTCTCCAAATATAATTACAGAGTATCCAGCTTTGCTCATTTTTTCTACTATCTGTTGAGGTTTAGTAACATATGGACAGGTAGCATCAATTACTCTATTATCTTGCTCTTTTAAAATTTTTAATTCATTTTTTGGTATGCCATGAGTTCTAATTACAACAGTATCATCTCTCTTTATATCACTTAAACTATTTGCTAATCCTATATTAAAACCCTCTCTAAGTCTATTAATCTCATCTTTATTATGAATTAATGGTCCATAAGTTAAACTATTTTGATGTTTTTGAGCTATATCAATAGCTCTTTTTACTCCATAACAAAATCCATAACTAGATGCTAATTCTATTTTCATATTATATTTCCTATTTTTTTATATTTTAAGAGATAATTTTAACTAAAGAAGATAAAAATTAGACACTTTTAAAATATCTAATTTTTTTTAAAGATTATTAAGCCTATTATCTACAGAATCTGCTGTATCTTCAACCTCATCTTCTGTTGATATTTGACCTAAATATTGTTGTAGCTCTTTTATAGTTTCATCGATATGTGATTTTGCCTCATCAATTGATTTCATACTACCATTATATCCTTCAACCCCTTCAATATTTTGAAATAGAGTAGCAAGTTCATCATCTCCAACAGGTACTATCTTAGTTCCACTTGAAACAATCGCATCTAATACATTTTTAGTTATCTCAATTCCATTTGAGGCATCTCCATCATTGTCTAGTGTTTGAAGTAGTCTAGCATTTTCAACCTTATTCTCAATAACTATCATTTTATCTTCTAGTTTTGATGGGTCAAGTGTTCTTAATACAATATCTCCTAAACTAAATATGCACTCTTTACCCTTTTCAAATGTGAAAGTTCCATTATCATCAGTTACTCCATCTTGATTTCCACAATCATAATTAACCCCTTTTACAGCACTATCAAAATAGTGTCCTGTTCCTATATCTATTGTAGAAATATTTTTATCAGAAATATTTATATCACTAATATTACTATCTGGAGTAGAGATATTTTTATCAGGAATATTTATATCTGGTGTTGATGTATTACTATTAGTTACATTATCTATTGCATTTTCTAAATCTATAGTAGTGGTACTATTTTTATCTTTATCATTTATACCACCCTCTCCACATGCACTAAATCCGACTAAAACTCCCAACGCTACTACTGTAGTTATTAACTCTCTCACCTTACTATCCTTTTTTTAATTTAATTATTGATTATTAGCTTTTTCTAACTCTTCAAACATCTTAAGTCTGCTCATCATTTCATTTTTTCTCTTATTTACTCCTTTTAAAGTACTATTTTGAATATTTGTCATAGTATCAATTCCACTAACTTTATCACTAGTTGATACAACACCTATATTTAACTGTTTATCTGTCTCAATTTTACTATTTTTAATATCAACTGTCTGCATAAGCTTCTCTCTATCTTTATCAACTTGTGAGCCTATAATTACTCTATCTGTATCTATATCTTTAAAATCATTTCTATTCATACGAACATTTTTAATCTCTATTGCTCTATATGTTTTAGTTATCTTATTTGTATCTATTTTTTGATTAAGTTTACCACTCTCTAATGCCTTTTTAAACTCATCTTTCCCATTAACCTCTGTATAACTAGCATCACCCATATGAGAATATGCTCTGTTCTTTGCCATTGTTTTATTAAAAGACTCTTTTGCTTTAGAGTGTCTAGCATTAAAACTATCACCTAAATAGAGATTTTCTCCACCATTTAAAAAAACTACACTAACTATTAAACCTATAATAAATTTATTTTTTGTCATTTTAAATCCTTTTTTTAAAATCTATTACTTCTTTCAATATCTACCTCTAAACCAACACTACTATTATTCATTTTCGTCTTTTTATCAATAACATTTATTGTCTGATTTTTTCTCATCTCTATCCCATTATGAACTCTATTCATATAGATAAAATCATTAAATGATTTTGATTTTGTCTTTTTAATTTTTCCAACTCTTAATAGCTCTTTTAATTTTTTACGACTATCCCAAGATATATTTGGAATTAAATCATAAGGAATATGCCCATTTTTATCAGCTATACTCTTAGATGCACCAGCTTCTAAAAGCTGCTCTACAATATCTAAATAACCTCTTTGTGCAGCAATATGTAGTGCTGTCTGTCCATACTTATTTTGAATATTCAAAAGAGTTCCCATATCAATTAGATAACTAGCAATTCCAAGATAACCATAATATATTGCCTCTTGAAGAGCAGTTCCATAAAATATCCCTCCCTTACGAGATAGTAAAATTTTCTGTCTTACTAAATACTCAACAACCCTTCTCTTTCTAAATCTAACAGCATAATGAAGAAGAGTATCATCATTTGGACTTATATAATCAATCGGAACTTTTTTTAATAACTCTTTAGTAGCAGGGAGTCCCCTTTTAATAGCATTTATAATCTCTTGTTCTGATACTTTAGTTGTTCCATATACTACCCCTAGAGATAATATTAAAAAAGTAAATAATATTTTTTTTAACATAATTAATCCTTTTATTTAAGATGTACTATATCAGCAACTCCATTAATCTCTTTTTTAATTTTAGGATTACCTCTATATAGAATATCAGCTGTTCCATTAATTGATATATTTAATTTTTGAGTAACATTAATTTTAATATTACTACTTCCATCAACTTTTATATTTGCATTTTTTACCATGCTATTTAGCATATCTATATCAGATACTCCATTTATTTTGCAAGAAAAATTACCTAATTTATAGCCTCTTATAACTATATCAGATGTTCCATTAACTATTAATTTATCCAATAGTCTGCTATTTATAGATATTTTTATATCTTTAGTTGGATTTATACTACCTTTGACTTTGATAAAAAGAGTACTATTTTGAATATAAACTAAAATATTATCAATAAGATTATCATCAGTTCTTATAGAGATACTATTTTTGGAAGAGTGATTAATAGTTACATCACCTACAGTATCAAGAGTTATTTGATTAAATAATTTTTTAGGATTAATTGTTTTATTTATTAATATACCTGAGCCTTTTTTAGCTATATTATCTCCACTAATAATAGTATTAGTAATTACACTACCTGATATATAAGTCTGTGCAAACATAGAAACAGAGTATATTAACATTATGAATAGACTTCTCATATTAACATCCTTATTTTTAACTGTTATAAATTATAACATAATTAAGTGTTAATAAAGTGTCTATTTTAATTAGGATATTTTAAAAATTTTTTGCATTTTTTAGTTCAGCTATCTCACTCTCAACCATCTCATCAATTAATCTTATAAAGATATCATTAATAAGATTAGGAGAGAGATCAAGTTCAATAGCATTAGCTCTCAATCTACTAATTACACTAGATATTCTCTCTTCAGATTTAACCTCCTCTATAGAGGTTTTAAAATGAGCAATCTGTTTGATATACTCATTTCTCATAGCAATAAGTTCTACTATTTTATTATCAATTTTATCTATTTCAACTCTAGCTTCATCTAAACTGCTACATTTTTTTATGTCCATAATAGTCTCCATTTTTTAAAGACTATTATAACAAATTTTACTCTACTTCAGCATCAATAATATCATCATCATCTGCTTTTTTAGCTGCTTTATCTTTATTTCCACTCTTATCTTTTGCATAAACAGCTTCAGCTAATTTATGAGATTTTTCAGTTAACTCTTTAACTTTAGCTTCAATTTGCTCTTTTGTTGCAGAGTTATCTTTTAATAGAGTCTCTAAAGATTTAATTGCACCCTCAATATTTGCTCTCTCACCAGCATCAAAACTATCACCTAAATCTTTTAATGATTTTCTAGTTTGATGAATTAAGGCATCTGCTTGATTTCTAGCCTCAACTAATGCTTTTCTTTTTTCATCTTCTGCTCTATTTGCCTCTGCATCTTGAACCATTTTTTCAATCTCTTCATCTGAAAGTCCTGATGAACCTGTAATTTTAATCTCTTGAGATTTGCCTGTTCCTTTGTCTTGTGCTGAAACTGTTAAAATACCATTCGCATCAATATCAAAAGTCACCTCAATTTGTGGTACACCTCTTGGTGCTGCTGGAATATCTCTAAGCTCAAACATACCTAAAGATTTATTATCTTTTGCAAACTCTCTCTCACCTTGAAGTACATGAATAGATACTGCTGGTTGATTATCTTCTGCTGTTGAGAATACTTGTGATTTTTTAGCTGGAATTGTTGTACCTTTTTCTATTATTTTAGTTGTAACTCCACCTAAAGTTTCAATTCCAAGGCTAAGTGGTGTAACATCTAATAGAAGTACATCTTTTACATCACCTCTTAAAACACCTCCTTGAATAGCTGCACCAATTGCTACAACCTCATCAGGGTTTACAGACTTATTAAGCTCTTTTCCAAAGAATTTTTTTACCTCTTCTTGTACTAATGGAACTCTTGTACTTCCACCAACCATAACAATTTCACTAATATCATTAGTTGTAACATCTGCATCTTTTAATACATTTTTAACTGTCTCAATAGTACTTGCTACTAAATCATCAATTAGTGATTCAAATTTAGCTCTTGTAATTTTTTGAACAAGGTGTTTTGGTCCTGAGGCATCTGCTGTAATAAATGGGAGATTAATCTCTGTCTCTGTTGCACTAGATAGCTCTTTTTTAGCAGCTTCAGCAGCATCTTTTACTCTTTGAAGAGCCATAACATCATTTTTAATATCAATTCCTGTTTGAGCTTTAAACTCATTTGCTACATAATCAATAATTCTATTATCAAAATCATCTCCACCAAGGAAAGCATCTCCACCTGTTGCCATAACTTCAACAACATTATCACCTGTCTCAAGTACAGTAGCATCAAATGTACCACCACCAAGGTCATATACTAAAATCTGCTCTGCATCTTTTTTATCAAGTCCATAGGCAAGTGCTGCTGATGTTGGTTCATTAATAATTCTAAGTACATTAAGTCCTGCAATAGTTCCTGCCTCTTTAGTAGCTTTTCTCTGAGAATCATTAAAATATGCTGGAACTGTAATAACTGCATCCGTAATAGCTTCACCAAGATATGCTTCTGCATCCTCTTTTAGTTTCATAAGAATTTTTGCTGAAATCTCTTGAGGAGTGTATGTTTTATCTGCAATCTCTATTGCACAAGCTCCATTTCTATCTATAATATGATATGGTAATCTCTCTCTAGCAGCTTTTGCATGTTCCTCTTCACACATTAATCCCATAATTCTTTTAATAGAGTAGATTGTTTTCTCTGGATTAGTTACAGCTTGTCTTTTTGCTGAATCTCCAACAATAACTTCACCTTTATCTGTAAATGCTACTACCGATGGTGTTGTATTTTTACCCTCTTTATTTGCAATAATTTTTGCTTCACCATTCTCATAAATACTCATTGCTGAGTTTGTTGTTCCTAAATCAATGCCTAATACTTTACTCATATCTATCTCCTACTTTTATAATTTTATATTTTTTTGACAGTATATACTTTTTTTATATTTTTAAATGCCACTTTTGTTGCATTTATAACTCTATTTTGCTGTACTCACCATTGCTGGTCTTAAGACTCTATCTTTAATTGTATAGCCTTTTTGTAAAACTTGAACTATATCACCACTATTATGTTCACTACTATCTACTTGCATAACTGCTTGATGTAGATTGGGATCATACCCTTTAGCACAATCTATCTGCTTTATATGATGTTTTTCTAATACTTTATGAAGTTGTTCATCAACTAAAGTTAAACCCTCTTTCATCTTTTTCATAAACTCATTATCACTATTCTCATCAACATTAATCATTGATAAGGCACTATCTAAAGAGTCAATGACAGTTAAAATATCACTTGCAAAACTCTCATTAGCATAAGCTACTGCTGTAGCCTTATCTTTTGCTAAGAGTCTTTTACTATTTTCAAAACTTGCATGTGTCCTTAAAAATTTATCTTCCCACTCTGCAATTTCTGCTTTTAATCTTTCAACTTCTGATGATTGATCATCTTCTTTATTATCATTAGATACTTCAGGTTCTATAATCTCAACTTCTGCTTCTTTTATGGAAGTCTCTTTTTTCTCTTTACTCATTATAGATATTACTCCTATTTAAAATATCAGAGCAGATTATACAACATTGAGTCACTTTTGTCAAGGTCTATTTTAGTTTTTTTATGAAAAAAAGTTTAGCCAGATAGACTAAACTTGATGTTTGAGATTTCAGTTAAGAAGTTAAATTAAAATTAGTTTCTAATTCCAAGTTCAGATTTAATAGTATTAAATCTTGAAAGGTCTCTTTTTCTTAGATATCTCATAAGTCTTCTTCTCTGTCCAACAAGTTTTAGTAGTCCAAGTCTTGATGAGTGATCTTTTTTATTTACTTTAAGATGTTCTGTTAAATATCTAATTCTCTCTGTAATTAATGCAACTTGTACCTCTGTAGAACCTGTATCGTTCTCTCCTCTTGAATATTTAGCGATAATTTCTGCTTTCTTCGCCTTATCTAAAGCCATAATGACCTCCTGATTGGTAATTTATCTTTCACTATTGTGAAATTGAAGTAGTATTTTAACGCTATTTATTTAAAAAGAGATAAAATCTGAACTTAATATAAATTAGAGTAAAATACTCTTAATTAAAAAATTAAATATATTATAAGGAAATATCTATGTTACTAACACGAGCTAGTGAATATGCTCTACTCTCACTTGATATTATACAAGCTTCAGATAGACCTCAAGGTGCAGAACAACTTGCAACACAACTAAATATTCCTAAAAGTTTTTTAGCAAAAATTTTACAAACTTTAGCAAAACAGGGCATCCTAGAATCAAAAAAGGGAGCACATGGTGGTTTTATTATGGCTAAAAAATCTAAAGATATTACAATCGCAGAGATTATATTAGCAGCAGAGGGTAAAGCCCCAACTATATTTGATTGTAGCCAATACTCTAGTAGTTGCCCAAATGGAGCTATTGGAACATGTAATATTTCTCCTTTTTTAGCTAACTTTCAATATAAAATAGATACTTTCCTAAGAGAACTTACACTTAAGGATATTTCAAAGTAATGTATATTTATCATCTATCACATATTGACCTCGATGGTTATGGATGTCAATATTTAACAAATATAGCTTTTAATAATATAGCGTCCTATAATGCAAACTATGGAGCAGAGATTAAAGCTAGATTAGAAGAGATTATAAGCTCTATAGAGAGAGAAAAATTTATTAATAGAGATAAGAATAAATATCTTATATTAATTACAGATTTAAATCTAACTACAAAAGAGGCAAATTGGCTAGAAAAGGAAGCTTTAAGAATTGGAGCAGAAATTATATTATTAGACCATCATGCCTCAGGGGAGAATACAGCTAAACAGTTTTCATGGTATAGACTCGATGATACAAAATCAGCAACTCTTCTTACATATAATTGGTTACAAGAGGAGTTTAATTTTGATAAAGAGAGTAGATATAGAAATATAGTTAAAGCTATAAATGCCATTGATATATGGTTAAGCGATGATGAGTTTTTTGAATTTGGAAAAGTTGGTTTAGGTATGATAAGTGGTTCAAGAGAGATAAATAGAATTTTATTTCCAACTGAAGATAGAGATTTAAAATTATTTCTAATAGACTCTGCAAGAGAGTATCTAAATAAAAATAATGCACATATAGCATTAGATAATGATTTACATAAATTAAAAAAGGCATTTTTTAAACAGAGAGAAGATAATACAAAAGCTAATTTAGTAGCACTATTTGTAACGAAACTACTATCTAATGACAAAAGAAGATTAACTATTACATATAAAGGATATAAGGGAATACTTGGATATAACTTAGGAAATACATCTATATTAGGAAATACCTTTCTATTAGAAAATCCAGATTATGATTTCTATATGGATATTAACTATAGAGGAAACTTCTCTCTTAGGAGCAATAATAGAGTAGATGTAGCTAAAATGGCTGAAGAGATAGGTAATGGTGGGGGACACCCAAATGCAAGTGGAGGAAAGATAAAAGATTATAAAGACTCATTTGTATATAGTGATATAAAAAAGTCAGTTCAAGAATACATAGACCAAAAGATAGGATAAAACCTACTCTTTTTTTTCTTTCAAATCTAATCTATTACCATCATTATCAAATTTTCTCTGAAAATTACCTCGAATAATAGCAAATGTCATAATGCTAAATAAAATAGTTACTATTATATATATTATATCTCCAATACTCATACTTCCTCCAATCTATTTTTAATCTCTATCTTTTTAAAACCATTATAGTTTTGACGAAGTGCCTCATAGGCAACAATACCAACACTAATACCAAGATTTAAACTTCTACCACCCTCTCCCATAGGAATTGTAATACATCTATTCTTATATTTAAGTAGAATATCCTCTCTTAAACCTTTTGTCTCTGAGCCAAATATTAGATAATCTCCTCTTTTAAATTTAGCATTAAAGTAGAGATTATTAGTTTTCGTTGTAGCTAAGTGAGAATTATTATTAATTGGGTGAGCTTTTAGAAACTCATTAAAGCTATTCCACACTTTTAAATCTAAATCTTTCCAGTAGTCAAGTCCTGCTCTCTTTACTGCCTTATCATCAATATCAAATCCTAAAGGTTTTACTAGATGTAGAGTTGCTCCAAGATTTACACATAACCTCCCAATAGTTCCTGTATTTGGTGGAATTTGAGGTTCTACTAACACTATATTAAACATATCAATCCTATCTAAAACAATCCAACTTCATTAACAATTCTATTTTTTGCTAATTTACAGTATTCTTTTGATATATCTAATCCTACTCCTATTCTATTATTTAATTTTGCTTCAATCAAGGTTGTTCCACTCCCTAAAAATGGGTCAAAAATAGTATCTCCCACATATGAAAAAAGCTTTATACACCTTTTAGGAAGTTCTCTTGGAAATGGAGCTGGATGACCAATTCTCTTTTTACTTTCTCCATTAAATGTCCAAATACCATTTGTCCACTCCATAAACTCTTGTTTTGAAATATCATTTTGACCTTTATAATTTTTTTTCCACTCTTTTTTATAAAAAACTACTATTAATTCAACAGGTGCTATTACATAAGGAGCTGATGCACTCATCCAACTTCCCCAAGCTGTTCTTCGGCTAATATTACCTTCATTCCAAATAATTGTAGTTTGATATTTCCAACCTACCTCTTTTGCTATTTGGGTTATATCGCTACCAACACTCTTTTTTCCACCTTTATTTGTATCAAGTGGAATATTTAAACACAATCTTCCTGTCTCTTTTGTCCAATATAAGAGATTATCTAACCACTCTTTACTCCATTGTAGATAATCATCATAATTTATAGTATCATCGTTTGAATTATACTCTATTCCGACATTATAAGGTGATGAAGTCACAGTTAAGTCAAAACTATTTTTACTAAATAAATCTCTTTTTAAAACATCTTCGTTATATATAGATATTTTGTTATTTTGATAGTATAACATTATATCAATACCTTTAAATCATCAATAAGCATATTTATTGATTTGATTTTATTACTTGAGTCAAATCTATCTTTTGCTAAATATATCCCATCTAACTCATACTCTATAACAATTCTTGATTTTCTTGGATTATCAGAAAAACTTATTTCATCATCTTTGTCAGGTGTTATCATAAAAACTTTTATATGTTTTGTAATCTGACCAAAATGGACTAAAATCAATCTTTTTACCAAATCCAATTCAACAGGTAGATTTCGTCTTTTTAAAATTTTATCATTTGTAACTTTTAAACTATTTTCATTACAAAAATCTTTAATTAATATTTCAATAACTTTCTCTAAATTTCTACCAATTGTAGAAATCCAACCTTGCCTTGCTTTTATAACTGCTTCATTATTTGTATAGCCTTGATTCATCCAATAAGGTATTTTTTCATTATAAAAAATTTCTTTTTCTTTATCAAAAAAATCATTTAATTTTGAAAATATATTATTTCCAAATTGTTTTTTAAAATTTAAAAATCTTTGAATTATCACCAATAATACCTTTTTTATTTTAAGGAGATTGTATCTAAAAGTTAATTTGGTTTGTATTAAGCATACAAATTGTAACTTGTCGTATAAATTTAAATATCTTTGATATAATATCTCATTTTAATAAGGAGTTAAAGATGAGATTTATAAAAGAGATAATTTTTAGTATTATTTTACCACTTTTATTCATAGGGTGTACTAAAGCACCAATTACAGGTAGAAATCAATTTATTATGATAAATGAAGCTGAAGAGATGCAGTTAGGTCTTCAAAGTGAAAAAGAGATACTTAAAACTCAAAAGATAAGCCATAATCCACAACAAAATGCAATGGTAAAGAGAGTTGGAAGAAGAATTGCAAATGCAACAGGTAAAAAAAATTTTAAATGGGAATTTTTTGTTATAGATAACAATAAAGAGGCAAATGCTTTCTGTCTGCCAGGTGGAAAGGTTTTTGTATATAGTGGACTATTTAAATATATCTCAAATGACGCAGAACTAGCAGCTGTTTTGGGTCATGAAATAGGTCACGCTATAGCACGACATGGAGCTGAGAGAATGAGTAGTGGAATATTAGCTCAAGCAGGTGAACAAGTTTTACAATCTGTAATGGCAGGAAGGGGAAATCCACAAAATACAGCGATGGTTATGCAAGCATTTGGAGTTGGAACGCAGTTAGGTGTTATGCTACCTCATTCAAGAAAGCAGGAGTATGAAGCTGACCATATAGGTTTAGTACTTATGGCAAAAGCAGGATATAATCCACGCTATGCATTAAAATTTTGGGAAAAATTCGCAAAGAGTGGAGAGACTCCACCAGAATATCTATCTACTCACCCAGCACCAGCTCATCGTATAGCTACTCTTAGAAAACTTATACCAAAAGTTATGCCAATATATCAAAGAGCAATACATAAAAGATAATGATAACTATTAAATCAATACTCAAAGAGATAAATCGTCATAAAAAAATATTAATATTAGCAAATAGTATTGCTATTATATCTATACTTTTAAATATTCCTGTTCCACTATTAATTCCAAAACTAATAGATGAAATAGTCTTAGGAAAAGAGGGGTGGATAACTGAACTTATAGACCAATATATAAATATAAGTTCACCTCAATACTATATTTTAATTGTTTTAATTATTACTATGGTTCTTAGAGCTATGAGTTTAATATTAAATATAGTTCATATTAGACTCTTTACAAAAATAGCTAAAGATGTAAGTTATAAAATTAGAAAACAGTTATTAGAACATCTAAAAAGAGTATCTATGAGCGAGTATGATATATTGGGGTCTGGTTCTGTAGCATCAAAAGTTATAACTGATGTCGATACTATTGATAAATTTATAGCAAGTGGAATTGGAGAGATTATAGTTGAGACTCTTACTATTATTGGGGTTGCATCTATTATATTTTATCTAAATTGGCAGTTAGCACTAGTTATTTTAACTCTAAATCCTCTAGCATTAGGATTTTTTCTAAGAGTATTTAAAAATATTGCTAAGATTAAAAAACAAGAAAATAAATCTATAGAGATTTTTCAAAACTCTCTAACAGAGAGCTTAGAGTTATATAATCAGATAAGAATTCAAAATAGAGAAGAGTATTTTTTAGAAGATATAGATAAAAAAGCTAGAGAAATAAGAGATAAGGCATATCTATATGGACTAAAGAGTGAAATATCTCTAAAGTTTGCACAGATGTTAATTATGTATTCCCATGATATATTTAGAGCCGTTGGGATACTTATGGTATTTTTGGGATATATTACTATCGGGGAGATGTTGGCAATATTTGCCTATGCTTGGGTTATTATGAAACCTATGGATAAACTAATGAAATTTAGTAATCTATATTTTAATGCAAAAGCATCTATAAATAGATTAAATGAAATACTCAAGCTTAGAATTGAACCTCAATATAAATTAAAAACTAATCCATTTAAAAATAAATATAGTGCCTCAATTAAACTAAAAAATTTATCTTTCTCTTATGATAACTCAACTAAAGTTCTTAATAATATAAATTTAGAGATAAAAGAAGGGGAGAGGGTAGCAATTATTGGTGAGACTGGAAGTGGAAAGAGTACATTAGCTCAAATTTTAATAGGATTATACCCCATAGAAGATGGGGAGATATATTATAATGAAATTGAGATTAGAGATATTGGATATAAAACAGTTAGAGAAAATGTTGGCTTTATATTACAATCTCCTATGATGTTTAACAATACTCTTAGATTTAATCTAACATTAGGTAGAGAATATAGTGATAAAAAGATATATGAAGTTTTAAAAGTAGCACAACTATATGATTTTGTAATTAATTTAGATAAAAAATTAGATACTATCATCGGTAAAAATGGAACAAAACTATCAGGAGGACAGAGACAGAGACTATCTATTGCAAGGGTTCTTTTAGATAATCCCAAAGTTATTATTTTTGATGAGTCAACATCATCACTTGATAATAAAACTGAAAATAGACTACTTGAAGCTATTGATAATTATCTAAAAGGTAGAACTATTATAACAATAGCTCATAGAAAAAATAGTATAGAAAAAGCTGATAGGATTATTAATCTTAACTCAATCTAATATCTTGTTGGAATTTTTAACTTTTGTCCAGGATATATAGTATGCGAATTTTCTGTTAATTCTGGATTACTTTTAATTATCTTATCATAGGCTTTAGGGTCATTATAATATTTTTTAGCTAAACTAACTAGTGTATCACCATCTTTTACCACAATAGTAACATCTCTCCATCTCTCTTCTTCATTATCTGTTAAAGTATCATCCTCTTCGGTTCTTTTTTTATTTAATAAATATTTTGAGAGTTGTTTATTATACTCATTATCCATTGTAGGACTATCTAACTTTTCTATCTCTATAGCATAATCTATATCACTCTGAGTAACTACTTTCTCTTGCTTATTATCTTTTGCAATGTGGGTTACACCCATAACTTTTGTCTTTTTAATCAAATGCTCATCATCTTTCTGTAAAAAAAATTTATATGTAAAAAATAATACTCCTCCAACAAGAAATGTAGCTATAATTAAATTTAATATTAAAAATATTTTATTATTTATTTTTTTATTATCTGTATTATTTATTACAGCATCTTTAACAGCTTCTGTGTAATATGAATCACCATTTTCATCTCTATTATCAAACATCTATATAATACTCCTGTATAATTTATAAAATTATAACAAAAAAGTTAGTAGAAATAGTGAAAAATTAAAAAAAAATTAATTTTTATACTAATATTAAAATATCAATATATAAAATTAATTATTCACAAAAAGATATACTTTTAATATAAAAACTAAGGTTAGCATCTTTTTAGAAACTTTGATACTTTGTCTTAAATCTTTATCTCAATTTTAGTGAGAATTAACAATATTATATAAATATTGCTCTAAATTTAAATTCTAATTAATTAGAATTTAAGCCAATTATTAATATAATATCACAAGTATTAACAATTAGAGACAAAAGAGCAGTACAATCTTTACTCTTAAAAAGAGGTAGGTTTTACCATTTGATGGTGTTTGTGAACTTAAAACTAGCTATAAAAACATTTTTGTATATTAATACTCTTAAGAACTATCTTAGATATTCTAAGACTTATATAGTTCAACAATAATAAATTTAATATATAAAACTATATTATTTTAATAATTAAAATGTATATTGATTTATTATTCAGGGTTACTAGCTCATAATTATCATATAATATATGAGTATAGATACCATAAAATGTTTATTTTGTGCTATTTTACAATTTCAAGCTTTGCGAAACTGAGTTTTAGTCAGTTCTTTTGTGTTAATATTATGGTTTTAATATAACAATTATATGCAAATTATGATATGATGTCAAGTGAGCGTTTAAAGTAAAGCTAATTATTTCTACTCACCACCATAAATGGTAATTCTCCGAAATAAAGGAATAAAGATGAAAAGGAACTTTATATCTCCTTGGAACCATATAACCCAAGAGAAAATATTAAATTTTAATTTTGCTAAATTTCCATATAGAGATTATAAAATAGTTCATATTAGTGATACTCATCTTGGATATTATCTAAATATAGATTTTTTAGAAAATTTAATAGATAAAGTTATTGAGATAAATCCAGATATATGCGTCATTACAGGTGATTTAATTTCAGCTCACAAAAACTTTTCAATAGATATATTAGCACCTATAAAGAGATTAACTAAAAAGATAGATACATATTTTACAGTTGGAAACCATGAGGTAGCTCTATATAAAGATAAGATAGAACTATTTTTAAAAGAGCTTAGAGATTTAGGAGTATATACACTTCATAATCAATCTATAATAGTTAATGGAAAATTTAATCTAGTTGGAGTTGGAGAGTATAATGGAGTAAGATATGGCTATCCTGTAGATATTGAAAGTTCATTTAAAAATATAAATACTACTCTTTCTACTATTGTATTAGTCCATAGACCAAATCTTATTAAACTATTTAAAAAGAGAGATTTTATATTGGCTCTCTCTGGACACAATCATGGTGGACAGATTACAAAACTTGGACTTCTTAGCTCAATTATTAGAAATGAGTACTCATATCTAATGGGTAAAATAGAGTTAGAGGATAATAAATTTATATATATATCAAAGGGAGTTGGATACTCTAGGCTACCTATAAGGCTCTTTGCACCTAGTGAGATGGCTATTATTAATATTAACAAAAAATAATTTTTATTTTGTTAAAATGTCAAAATTTTAAATAAAAGGGTTAGTATGTCCGTTAAGTGTGCATTTTTATTTGCAGGTCAAGGCTCACAAGCTGTGGGTATGGGAAAAGATTTTTTTGATAATAGTACTACTGCTAAAGAGATATTTAATAGTGCAAAAGAGAGAACAGGTATTGATTTTGAGGAGCTTCTATTTACGCAAGACGATAAGTTATCTCAAACAGAGTTTACACAACCAGCAATTTTACTAGTTGCCGTTACTGCTCATAAACTATTTAAAGATAGATTAGATATTAAACCAACTCTTACTATGGGACACTCATTGGGTGAGTTTAGTGCTTTAGTAGCCTCTGGTGCATTAGATATTATAGATGCTGTAGAGCTTGTAAATCTAAGAGGCAGACTTATGGCTGATGCTTGTAGCAATCAAGATGTGGGAATGTTAGTATCTTTAGGGCTTAGTGATGAGGTCGTTGAAGATATATGTGCTAAAGAGAGAGAAAAAGGAAAGAGTGTTTGGGCAGTTAACTATAATGCAGATGGGCAGATAGTAATTGCAGGTGTAAAAAAGGATTTAGAAGAGCTTGTTCCTATCTTAAAAGGAGCAAAAGCTAGAAGAGCAATGCTACTTAATATGTCTGTAGCTTCTCACTGTCCTCTATTAAATAGTGCTGTAGAGCCATTATCTAAAAAGTTAGAAGAGGTCATTAAATATGAGTTTATCGCTCCTGTTGTATCTAATGTAACTGCTCAAAAATATAGTAGTAAAAGAGAGGCACTAGAGCTACTTCCAAAACAGTTAGTAGAGCCTGTAAAATATAAACAATCAATCGCAAATATAGATAGCGAGGTTGACTGCTATATTGAGTTTGGACATGGAAATGTATTAAAAGGGTTAAATAGAAAGACTACAAAAAAACCACACTTCAATGTTAATGATATGGCTTCACTAGAGGCTACAATTAAAGCTATTAAAGAATTAAAAAAATGAGTAGTAAAATAGCAATTATGGGTGCAATGGCTGAAGAGATAGAGCCACTATTAGAACAAGTAAAAGATATTAAAAAGATTGAGTATGCAAAAAATATCTATTATGAGGCTACATATAGAGGTAGAGAGGTAGTAATTGCCTACTCTAAAATTGGAAAGGTTTTTGCATCTTTAACTGCTACGATTTTAATTGAAAAATTTGGTTGTAATAGGTTACTATTTTCAGGTGTGGCAGGAGCTATTAATCCAGAGTTAAAAATTGGAGATTTAATAATCGCTTCTGATTTATGTCAACATGATTTAGATATTACAGCATTTGGACACCCTTATGGGTATGTTCCAGAGGGAGAAGTATGTATCCCAACAGATAAGAGACTAAGAGAGATAGCAAAAGAGGTAGCAAAAGATAGAGGATTAGAGCTAAAAGAAGGAACTATTGCAACAGGTGACCAGTTTATATCTTGTAAAGATAGAAAAGCTTTTATCTCATCTACATTTAATGCCGATGCCCTAGAGATGGAGGGTGGAAGTGTAGCTGTTATCTGCGATGCTCTAAAAGTTCCATTTTTTATACTTAGAGCAATTAGTGACTCTGCTGATGGTAGTGCTGATATAGATTTTGATAGATTTTTAGAGAGTTCAGCAAAAATATCAGCAGATTTTATTTTAGATATGGTTGATAAGATTGAGTAAGATAACTATTAGTAAAAAACTTCTAAGAGTTGTTGGAAAGACAAATGTAGAGTTTAAATTGATTGGTGAGGGAGATAGAGTCTTAGTAGGATTAAGTGGAGGAAAAGACTCGCTTAGTTTAATCCATATTTTAAAACATATACAGAGACATGCCCCATTTCATTTTGAGTTCGAGGCGTGTACCATTAAATATGGTATGCCAGATGAGAGTTATGAGTATCTAGCTCAACATTGCAAAGAGCATAATATTAAACATACTATATATGAGACTAATATATTTGATATATCACAAAATACAATTAGAGAGAACTCATCTTTCTGTTCATATTTTTCAAGAATGAGAAGAGGTGCATTATATAGTTATGCAGAGAAGCATAACTTTAATAAGGTAGCATTAGGACACCATTTTGATGATAGTGTAGAGAGCTTTTTTATGAATATGTTTTATAATGGAACAATTAGGGCTTTAGCACCAATATATAAAACAGAGAAGGGATTTCACCTTATTCGACCTCTTATTCAGGCTAGAGAGAAGCAGTTAATGGCATTTGCTAGAGAGAATAGATTAGAGACTATAGGAGATGAGGCGTGTCCTGCTATGAGAAGAGAGGTTAAAATGCCCCATGCAAGGGCAAATATGAAGATATGGTTAGAAAATTTAGAAAAAGAGAATAGAAATATATTTAAGATGATACAAGCATCTTTTAAACATATTCATGATGATACTCTCTTAGACCCTAAAAGATGGAAGCGAAATGATATCTAAATATTAATTTAACCTCTCTCTAATTCCTTCTGCTACTTTTTCAGCTTTTGCCCCTAAAACTACTTGAATAGTTTTATCTGTTGGTCGAATAACTCCCTTTGCTCCAAGTTTTAAAAAATCTTCATCTTTTAAATCTTTTGATGATTTAACCTCCATTCTAAGTCGTGTAATACATGCATCAGTAGAAACTATATTATCCTCTCCACCGAGAGCTTTAATATAGGCTAATATCTCATCTGAACTCTTACTTTTACTACTCTCTTTCTCTTCTCCGAAGATATTTAGTCTGAATATTTTAATAGTATAGTATGAGATAGTAAAATAGATAACTCCAAATATAACTCCAATAGGTAAAATTAAAATAGGGTTTTTAGCCAATTTATAGTTAATAATATAGTCAATTAATCCAGCTGAAAATCCAAAACCGTGATGAATATCCATAAATTGAGCTGTAGCAAGTGCTAAACCTGTAAGTATAGCATGTATTAGATAGAGTATCGGAGCTTCAAACATAAATAGAAACTCTAATGGTTCTGTAATTCCTGTTA